>JAVHSF010000155.1:0-1172 GCA_036172035.1 Gallionella sp.
GGCAATGGATGATCCGCCCAGTTCATGTAGATGATAATCCCAAGGAAACGTGAAATTTCCGGCATTATTCGTTGTAGTCGAACGCAGCGTAGCCGTGCTTCTTGACCAATTCGTCGCGCTCGGCGCTCTTGAGGTCTTCGCGCACCATTTCGGCAACCAGTTCACTGAAAGTGATCTTCGGCTTCCAGCCCAGTTTCCGGTGGGCTTTGGAAGGATCCCCGAGCAGGGTTTCAACTTCGGTAGGGCGGAAGTAACGCGGATCGACGCGCACTATCGCGCGCGAGGATTGAGGATCGAGGATCGAGGATTCAGTTTCAAGATAGCCGACCTCATCAATCCCCGTTCCTTCCCAGCGTATTTTCATACCCAGTTCACAGGCCGCCACATTCACAAAATCGCGCACGCTGTACTGCACGCCGGTCGCGATCACGAAATCTTCCGGCTGGTCTTGTTGCAGCATCAGCCACTGCATCTCGACATAATCTTTTGCGTGACCCCAGTCGCGCAGGGAGTCCATGTTGCCGAGGTACAGACAGTCTTGCAGGTCTAATTTTATACGTGCCAGTGCGCGGGTGATCTTGCGGGTGACGAAGGTCTCGCCGCGTATCGGGCTTTCGTGGTTGAACAAAATACCGTTGCAGGCATAGATGCCATAGGCTTCGCGGTAGTTGACGGTGATCCAGTAGGCGTACATCTTGGCCACGGCGTAGGGGCTGCGCGGGTAAAACGGTGTGGTTTCCTTTTGCGGGGTCTCTTGCACCAATCCAAACAGTTCTGAGGTGGATGCCTGATAGAAACGCGTTTTCTTTTCCAGCCCCAGAATGCGGATGGCTTCGAGGATGCGCAAGGTGCCGATACCGTCCGCATTGGCGGTATATTCGGGTGTCTCGAACGACACCGCCACATGGCTCATCGCCGCGAGGTTGTATATCTCGTCGGGCTGCACTTGCTGGATGATGCGGATCAGATTGGTGGAGTCGGTCAAATCGCCGTAATGCAATTTGAAATGCCCGCCCTTGATATGCGGATCCTGATAAAGATGGTCAATGCGATCGGTATTGAACAAGGAGGAACGCCGTTTGATGCCATGCACTTGATAGCCCTTGCTCAACAGCAGTTCGGCCAGATAGGCACCGTCCTGCCCGGTAATGCCGGTAATCAATGCGACTTTA
>JAVHSF010000156.1:0-1171 GCA_036172035.1 Gallionella sp.
ATCTGTCTGCCTTGCCACTGCGCGCGCGAGCTGAACGATTACGGATGCTGGCCTCGATGGGACTATCTGTTTTGGGCGGCAAGATGGTGCATGTTGATGTTGCCAGAGTAGCTCCTGTTGTTGGAGGAGGAGGTGCTGCGGTAGTCAAAACTTCGCTTGAGCCAGTGCCAGAACAGCCGGAAACCGAACGGCCTGCAACCCAAGCCATTGTGAAGAGCGTTTTTGGTCAATTTTAGGAGGCGCTGATTGTGGTGCTCGAACTTATTGAGTGGATTGGCTGTGCGACTGGATTGTGTGGCGCGGCCCTGTTGGCGTTGAACAATCGCTACTCCGGATGGGGGTTTGTGTTGTTTCTGCTATCGAATGTCGCGTGGATATATTTCGGTTTGCTCACCCATGCAACGGGCATGGTCGTCATGCAAGTCGGCTTCACCGCGACCAGTTTGATGGGCGTCTGGCGGTGGATGATCGTGACCAGATAGTTATCCACAAAAACCGTGGGTATGTCTGTGGGCAGTGCATCTAACTATGCTTTGCAAAAGGGGAAATCTGCATTGAGTGGAGATTGGGCAATATCCAAAAAATCGGTCGAACGGAAAATCGGCCGCCATCACATTGCCTATTTTAGGGCTGCCATTCTTGGTATGGATATTGGCGAAATGTCTGATCGCTATCTTGAGACCGGAATGGATTTGCGTCGTGCTAAAACAACCCTGACCTGGATTCGGGATACGTTAAGACAGGCTGCGCTGCGACGTGGAAAGCATCGCGAAGCCCATCTAATCAGGATGCGTATTGGTGCGGGCGGCGGGGAATCCGCGCGCTCCCCTGCCCCCACCCTTGATGATTACCGCGCTGAGTTTGATCCTGATGGATTCTTTACAGAAAAAGAACTCATTCGCTCTTACCTGGAGGCCTATCCACAGTCAGTCGATACCAGGCAAAAGAAAAGGCAACGGCTGATCGACAAACAGTTGCTTGCGCTAAAGTGGATTGAGCCACTGATTGCCACCGATCCGGTGCGTGAGGACTTGATCGCGGCCTGGTTTGACCCGGTGATCTCCAACCGTTTGGTGTTGGCCGGCTTGCCGACAATAGGACATTTAGTCGACAGGATCGCTGTACGCGGTTATCGCTGGTGGATAGACGTGCCAAGGTTGGGCATCAAGGG
>JAVHSF010000157.1:0-5377 GCA_036172035.1 Gallionella sp.
CGGAGGTTGGATTTCTCAAGGTGGTGAGGGTTTGCGGTAATATGCCCGCTCAAAAATAAACTGGAATGGTTATGGGACGTGTTTTGTTATTCAATAAACCGTTTGGCGTAATTTGCCAATTCAGCCGGGATGGCCTGCATTCGACGCTGGCAGATTATATTCCTGTTCCTGAATTTTATCCCGCCGGGCGATTGGATACCGACAGCGAAGGCTTGCTGGTGTTGACCGACGACGGGCAGTTGCAACACCGCATCACCGATCCTCGACACAAGCTGCCCAAGACGTACTGGGTGCAGGTGGAAGGCGTGCCGGATGAGGCCGCACTGGTGCAGTTGCGTCGCGGGGTGCAGCTCAAGGATGGGATGACCCTGCCAGCGAATGCCCGTTTGATGGATATTCCTTTGCTGCTTTGGCCGCGCAACCCGCCGATACGCGAGCGCCAAGCCATTCCGACCCGTTGGCTGGAATTGACGATACGCGAGGGTAAAAACCGCCAGGTGCGGCGCATGACCGCCGCAGTGGGGCATCCCACGTTACGTCTGATACGTTACCGTATCGGCGAATGGACGCTGGACAATCTGGAGCCGGGAAAATGGCAGTTGCTGTGAAACTCGCCGCCGCCGTGCCGCTGCGCGCGAACCCTCTGCAGTGAAGCTGCAATATCAGTGAATGGCGGGTGCTTCGTCTTGTGCCGGGGGAAGATCGGTTGAAAATTGTTCTGCCGGTTGTTCTTCCTTTTGGCCGGATTTTTTCAACAGTTTGTCGGCTTTTTTCTTTTGTTTGGCTAATTCTTTTTGTCGTTTTTCGTAGCTGTAATTGGTCTTTGCCATCTGATGTTGGATCCTTCCTCGTAATAAAATTTATTGCTCATTGCAAGTACATGTAAAAGTTAAGCAGACTGACGGTTGATCAGTCTGCTTGGGGGCGTTGCCGGTAAAACTTATCTGCCGCGACGTGCGGCGGGTTTCGGAGAAAACAGCGCGGGTTGCGGCATAGCCTGGTGGCGTGCCGCCTCGGACATGTGTTTTTCGGCAACGGGTTTGGCGCGTGGCTTCGCGTCCTGCTCGGCACGGGGTTCGACGCTACGCGGTTGATTGGTTCGAGCCTGAGCGTTGCGCGGTTGTCCGTTGCGCGGTTGGCTGTTGTGAGCTTGATCGGGTAGTCGCGCGTCGCCGGGTTTGCGGGCATTGCGTGACGACCGGGTATTCACGGCTGCCAGGGCATTGCCGGTTTTTGCCGTGGTGTTGCTGTGTCGCCGCTGCCCATGCTGGGGGCGGGGTTCGCGTGGCGCTTCTGGCGGAATGTTGGTGGGCGGCACGAAACTTTCGATGGTGACGCGCGGTATTTGCGTCTTGATCAGGCGTTCGATGTTCTTCAGATGTTCTATTTCCTCGTTGTCCACCAGTGAAATAGCCGCGCCATTGCTGCCCGCACGACCGGTACGACCGATGCGGTGTACATAATCTTCCGGTACGTTCGGTAGCTCGAAATTCACCACATGGGGCAGTAACTCGATATCCAGACCGCGCGCGGCGATGTCGGTGGCAACCAGCACGGGCATCGTACCGTCCTTGAATTGTGCCAACGCCTTGGTGCGCGCAGACTGGCTCTTGTTGCCGTGGATCGCCATCGCCGGGATGCCGTCTTTGCACAGTTTTTCTGCCAGTCGGTTCGCGCCGTGCTTGGTGCGGGTAAATACCAACACCTGTTTCCAGTCATTGTGTTTGATCAGGTGGATCAGCAAATAACTTTTCAGTTTCTGCGGAACCATATGGACAGTCTGCTCGACCAGTTCCGAGGTGGTGTTGCGGCGTGCCACTTCGACGAAGCCGGGGTTGTTCAATAGCCCGTCGGAAAGTTTCTTGATTTCGTCCGAGAAAGTCGCGGAAAACAGCAGGTTCTGGCGTTGCCTGGGCAGCAAGGCGAGGATTTTTTTGATGTCGCGGATGAAACCCATGTCCAGCATACGGTCGGCTTCGTCCAGCACCAGGATTTCTACCGCCGATAAGTCCAGCGTCTTTTGTCCGAGGTGATCGAGCAAACGCCCCGGTGTGGATACCAGAATATCTACTTTCCCTCGCAGGGATTTGATTTGCGGGTTGATGTTCACGCCACCGAACATCACCATGGACTTCAGCGGTAAATATTTGCCATATGTCTGCACCGACTCTTCAACCTGGGCTGCGAGTTCGCGCGTCGGTGTCAAAATCAAACAGCGCGGGCTGCCGTTACGTTGATTCTCGACAGGTTTCGCGTCGAGCAAATGCAGTAGCGGCAGGGTGAAGCCGGCGGTCTTGCCCGTTCCGGTTTGTGCGCCCGCCAGCAAGTCGCCTCCCGCGAGTACCAGCGGGATCGCCTGTGCCTGCACCGGGGTGGGTTTCGTGTAGCCTGCGTCATGGATGGCGCGCATTAAGGGTTCTGCCAGATTCAAGCTGGCGAAAGTTATTTCATTTGTCAAAACAATACTCCTGCGACGGCCTGACGCTCAAAGTAAGCGCCACCAATCGAGGCAGACGAATGTGTGATCGAAAGATCGGGGGTGATTTAAGAGACCGCTGCGCTGATTGGTCGGGCGCAGGGCGGCGTGCATTGTACCAGCCTGGAGCGCCTCGTAGGGAATCAATGCGTAGTAAGTGGCTTGCCTAATGTATAATGCGCGCCTTTTGAAAATTACCAGATAGGGAGAACCATGCCTATTTATGCCTATACCTGTTCCAGTTGCGGTATGCAAAAGGACGTGATGCAGAAGATCAGCGACCCGTTGCTGACGACTTGTCCCGAGTGTGGCAAGGAGACCTTTACCAAACAATTGACTGCGGCAGGTTTTCAGTTGAAGGGTAGCGGCTACTATGTCACTGACTTTAAGGACAAGCCGAAACCCAAGCCTGAATGCGCGCCTTGTGCCAACGCCGGAAGTTGTCCTGCGGCGAGCGATAACGCATGAAAAAATATCTTATAACCGGCTTGCTGGTCTGGGTGCCGCTGGGCATCACCCTGTGGGTGCTGAATCTGACCATCACCACGATGGATCAGACCCTGCTGTTGCTGCCCGAGCAATGGCATCCCGACCGCTGGTTGGGTCTCCATATACCCGGTCTGGGCATTATCCTGACTTTTGTTGTGGTGTTGACGACGGGCTTGCTGATACGCAATATTTTCGGCCAGCGGCTGTGGGCGGCATCGGAAAAAGGCATGTTGCATATTCCCTTTGTCGGCAGCATTTACAAGGGGGTGAAACAGGTCAGCGACACGCTGCTGTCGGGTAGTGGCAATTCGTTCCGTCAGGTGTTGCTGGTGCGCTATCCGCATCCGCAGGCCTGGTCGCTGGCGTTTCAGACTAATGTTCCGGGTGGTGTGAATGACTGTTTTGACGATGAGTATGTGGCGGTGTTCATTCCCACTACGCCCAGTCCGGTCAACGGGTTTTATTTTTTTGTGCGTCGCGCCGATACCATCGCGCTGGATATGACGGTGGATACGGCCTTGCGCACCATTGTTTCGATGGGCGTGGTGGCGGATGTCGAACACCACCCCCGTAAACACTACACAGCTAACAACGATTTTTCCTAGAGATTACATTATGCGTACACATTATTGCGGCACTCTCAACACCGATCAACTCGACCAGGCCGTCACTATTTGCGGCTGGGCGCACCGCCGCCGCGACCACGGCGGGGTGATTTTTATTGATTTGCGCGACCGCGAAGGTCTGGCGCAGGTGGTGTGTAATCCTGACCAGGTCGAGATGTTCAAAATCGCCGAATCGGTGCGCAACGAATTCGTCTTGCGTGTCACCGGCCTGGTGCGCCGCCGTCCAGACGGGGCGACCAACAGCAATCTGGTGAGCGGCGAAATCGAAATCCTGTGCCAGGAAATCGAGGTATTGAACGCTTCCGTTACGCCGCCGTTTCAACTGGATGATGATAATATCTCCGAAACCGTGCGTCTGACCCATCGTGTGATAGACCTGCGCCGTCCGCAGATGCAGAAGAACATGATGCTGCGCTACAAGGTGGCGATGGCGTTCCGCCGTTTTCTGGACAGTCGCGGTTTTATAGACATCGAAACGCCGATGCTGACCAAGTCCACCCCGGAAGGCGCGCGCGATTATCTGGTGCCGTCGCGCGTGCATCCGGGCGAATTCTTCGCCTTGCCGCAATCGCCGCAATTATTCAAGCAGTTGCTGATGGTGGCGGGTTTTGACCGTTATTACCAGATTACCAAATGCTTTCGCGACGAAGACTTGCGCGCCGACCGCCAGCCTGAATTTACTCAGGTGGATATCGAGACTTCGTTTCTGAATGAAACACAAATCACCGCGCTGACCGAAGAATTGATCCGTACTGTGTTCAAGGAAACGATGGATGTGGACTTGCCCAACCCTTTCCCGCGCATGACTTATCAGGAGGCGATGGCGCGCTTCGGTTCTGACAAGCCGGATCTGCGTGTGACCCTGGAGCTGACTGAAGTCACCGACGCGATGAAGGAGGTGGCATTCAAGGTGTTCGCGGGCGTGGCGAATTCGGCGAACGGTCGTGTTGCCGCGTTGCGCGTGCCGGGCGGCGCTGCATTCACGCGCGGCGAGATTGACGAATACACCAAGTTTGTCGGCATCTACGGCGCGAAGGGGTTGGCTTATATCAAGGTCAACGACATCGCCCAGCTCAATGAAACGGGGCTGCAATCGCCCATCGTGAAGAATCTCCACGAAGCGGCGCTGAAGACCGTCATCGAACGTACCGGCGCGCAAAACGGCGACATCATCTTCTTTGGTGCGGACAAGGAAAAAGTCGTCAATGATGCGCTGGGTGCATTGCGCAGCAAGATTGGTCACGACAAGGGCTATGTCAACGGCAATGCCTGGGAACCCTTGTGGGTGGTGGATTTCCCGATGTTTGAATACGACGAGGAAGACCGTCGCTGGACGGCCTGCCACCATCCGTTCACCTCGCCCAAAGACGAGCATATCGAGTTTTTGGAAACCGATCCTGGCCGCTGTTTGGCCAAGGCCTACGATCTGGCCTTGAACGGCTGGGAGTTGGGCGGCGGTTCGGTGCGTATCCACAAGGAAGAAGTGCAGAGCCTGGTGTTCCGCGCGCTCAAAATTGACGCGGAAGAAGCGCAACTCAAGTTTGGCTTCCTGCTTGATGCGCTGCAATATGGCGCACCACCGCATGGCGGGCTGGCGTTCGGCCTGGATCGCATCGTTACCATGATGACAGGGTCGGAATCCATTCGCGACGTGATCGCTTTTCCCAAGACGCAGCGCGCGCAATGTCTGCTGACTCAGGCGCCTTCTGCGGTGGACGAAAGACAATTGCGCGACTTACACATTCGGCTGCGCCAGCAAGTGCAAACGACGACCGAAATTGTCTAG
>JAVHSF010000158.1:0-1162 GCA_036172035.1 Gallionella sp.
GTCATGCGAAATTGATTCGCGGCAAGCTCGGTGGCGTTCATGCGATCAAGTAATTGGTCTTTTTCAGGAATGTTCTTTTTGCTTTTAATGGCTTCGCCGCCGATTCCGCCGTACAAGCCTTTGTAACCCGCATCGTGGAATACGCCAAACATTTTGTCTTGCACGCCTGCTTGTCGCGCCGCACCGGAAAGTGCTTTGAATTCTTCTGAAGTTTGTTTGCGTAAATCCAGCCGCTCTTGGTCTGCCGTGAGTTGCTCACTTAGCTCTTGTTTGCGTGCTTGCACGGCGAAATATTGTTGCGCTTGGGCAATTTCAACCTTACGCGGATTACCATTTTGGGCGATTAAATAACAGGCAAAACGAGATAGTTGGTAATCATCCACTTCGCGCTCACTACCCGAACCCAGCCCGACCATTTTGCCAACGCCGGCAAAATGGTTCTGAGGATTATTTCCTGATTTTTCACAAGAGGTTATCGCGCGCTTAATCGCATCTTCAAAGCGTCGCCATTGCGCATAGCCTAGCAGTGGTTGCAAATCTCGCGCGCTCCAAAATGCGGCTTGATGGGCGTTGATTTGCTGCAAGGCTTCAAACGAAGTGCTGCCTATCGTAGGCTTAGTGTTCATGGCGCATTATCTCCTCAATTGCATTTACCCTATTTCGCGCAGATGGCGTTATAGCCTCGTTATGTTGCCGCATCATCTGCGCCTTTCGACAGGCTCAAGATAAACTGGCTTTCATCAGCCAGATGGATATCCCGTACCTTAATACAACTGGATGCCCGCTTTGCGAGCATCTGCTGCGCAGATTGCCTGCTTAACCCATTGCGCGGGATAACCAGCGACTTGCCAGCTTGCTGGCTGAGTCGAATGGCGAGTCGTTTCATCAATGACAAAACCGAATAAATCAGCATCTACTTCAAGGAGCAAGCCTTTATCCTAGAAACAGCAGTTGGCGTTCCGCTCATGCTTCGATACGCGCATAAAACCGCGCTACTCAGCACCAACGGAACGGACACCCATTGGGTGAGACACCGTTCGCCCTGGGTAGCACGCGTAGCGGGGGTATCGAAGGGATATTCATAGTCCAACTACTGTTTTTAGGTTTATCGGCTTGTACTGGCATTGCTACATCGACGACGCGCTCATGGCTAAGTTGAGTT
>JAVHSF010000159.1:0-1156 GCA_036172035.1 Gallionella sp.
TGTACTCATGGAATACCGAGTACGCCTCAGAAATCTTTCCTGGGCAGGAAAGCGCGTCCAAAAACAGCTTGCCCCAATCGGGGCGATTTGATATTTCTTGCATGGCATTCTCCTTTTGATGAAACAAAAAAGGGACACCATGCCCCAATGGGGAGGTGTCCCCAGTTGGGTTGGAGTCGGATCAACCGACTAATTACTTATTTCAAGATGCGTGACAGCATTCAATCCGCTTCACAGTCTTTGGGATCATTACGACCTCTTCGACAACCTTACAGGTGCTAATAAGCCCAATGAAATTATCCCGAATTTCGTCACACGCTTGATCGAACCGGCGAACCAGTTCAACGCGATTACGAAGTTCAGGCAACGACCATTCAGAAAAATCTTCATTCTGGTCAACATTCTTTCCTGACACTGACAAGCGTTTTTGTGGTCGCGTGTAATTAACACGGCCATGTTCGCCTTCAGTGCCACATGCACCACACTTATTGCCGATTGTCGCGTCTTTGCAAGCAAGTTTCGCTGATTGAACCATGGAAAGTTTCTCCTCATCCGACAGTTCGATTGCTGCGATGGCGAGTTCTGCCAGGTAAATTGCATCTACCCAACACCCGCCATTGCGAAACACATACGCCTCAATAAAGGCATGATCCGCTGACTTCGCAGCATCATGCACCAGCTTGAAGTTTCGTTGTCCACAGGTGCGGCAATAAGATTTGTATCCAGTCAACTCATACTCGCTTTTATAAAGAACGAGGTAGCCGTTGGATCGTCCATTAGTTCCAATCGTGTAGCGCCCACTCATTTCTGAGGTGAAATCTGCAATTGGTTCGTCAATTTCATTCCAAAAATCTGTTTGCAGCATGTCGTATGCCGCATTCGATTGTTCGGAAGTCAGGCCAAGTTTATTGACCTTTATGCAGTGCGCATAGCTTGTTGAGTGATTCCAGCCGTTCATGGTGTTGTATCTATAATGACCAGCCAAAAAATCAATCATCGCTTTTTTGCTGCGCTTGTCTATCGTCGTTTCAAAAAACATGGTGATCTCCTTTTAATGAAAAAAATGGAGACATCACGCCCCAAGGGGAACGAAGTCCCCAGTTGGGTGGTTAATGAAACGCTCTTGTCAGACTATCAACTGCCTCGTTTGTAACGT
>JAVHSF010000160.1:0-5351 GCA_036172035.1 Gallionella sp.
CGGATGCGATACCAGACTATTCCCAGCCATTCATAGCTCGCATAGTTGGCACGACGCAACCCCTCCACTCCAGGTAGCAAGTCAGATAGTCCCAACTCCTCACGGGAGAAGAACAGTGTCGGAGCGGCAACAACGGTGATGCCTTGTTGCTCGAACATCATTTTCGCCCGGTACATATGCATGGCATCGGTCACCAGAAAAATACGGTGTATGTCGGCTCGCTGCAAAATTTTTGCGGAAAATTCGGCATTCTCAGCCGTGTTTTTAGACCTGTTTTCTGCCCATTTTACGGGCGTGACAAAGTCGTTCTGCAATGCGTTCACCATGCCGTCGGCTAATGGTTTGATGCCCTCTTCGGGTATGGCCGCACCCCCCGAAACCAGCACCGGCAGTCCGGTTTCGTGGTGCAGTTTTGCCGCGTAGCGCAATCGTGCCAGGGCGATATAGTCGGGTATGTCCTGGCCTGCATATTCGGGGCTGTTTTTGAGTCGCCCGGCAGCCAACACGACGATCGCCTGTGTCCCGGTAGGATCGCTTGATGACAACGGGGCTGTCAGATTTTCGAGCGGGTATACCAACAGCCACGAACCTGCCTGAGTGGAGAGCAGAAACATCAGGGCGACGGCGACGGCGACGAATATCCGTCCGATGCGGTGCTTGCGCAATAACCAGCCGATTCCATATAGCAAAAACAGGCTCAGTGGCGGGAGGAACAGCGTTCGGAGGATGGCAACGGTACTCATGGTCGGAGGGCAAACAGCACGCAAAAACGATTCACGATCCGTTGCGCAAAAAGGCCTCAAACATCAGCAGGGTCCAGATCGGCGTACTGTAATCGCGCAGGCCGCTCTGGTGCTGAGCCAGCATCTCTGCCAGGAAAGCCATGTCGAATAAACCGGAATCACTCATCCGCTGCCCCAACAGTGCGGTGTGTGCTGTTTCGCGCAACGGACCGCGCAGCCAGGTGGCCAGCGGCACAGCAAAGCCCATTTTCGGGCGATAGAGTACTTCATCCGGCAGATAGGGTTCCATCGTCTTTTTGAATAGGTATTTGCCTTCGTTGCCGTGCAGTTTCAGATCGGGCGGCAGGCTGGCCACCCATTCGATCAACGGGTGATCCATCAGCGGTTCGCGCACTTCGAGCGAGTGCGCCATGCTGGCGCGATCCACCTTGGTGTTGATGTCTCCGACCAAATAGGTTTTATAATCAATATATTGGATGGCTGACAAGGGATGTTTCGGGGCATTTTTTGCATGGCGGCGCATTACTTCTATCGCTTGATAGCCTTGCAGTCGTTGCTTGAAGCTGGCGCTGAACATCTTGCTGCGCAGTTCGTCCGAGACAAAGGAAACGCTGTGAAAATAGGCTTCCATGCTGTTGCGCGCCAAGGCTTGAAAAGTGGTCTTGGCGCGGAATGGCCTGGGTGCCCAGTCGGCTTTGGGATAAATCCTGCCCAGCAGCCCGAACAGCGGGCGACGCAAGGACAAGGGCAGCCTGTTGCGCACGCTTTCCTCATGCATGTGCCAGCGGTAGCGGCGATAACCGGCAAACGTTTCGTCGCCGCCATCGCCGGACAGTGCCACGGTGACGCGTTTTTTTGCCAGTTGGCAGACACGGTAAGTGGGTATTGCCGAGCTGTCGGCATAGGGCTCGTCGTAGAGCCTGGCCAGCGTGTCAATCAGACCAAAGTCGTCGGTATCCACTATGTCGAGAGAATGGTGGGTTTGATAACGTTTTGCAACCAGCGCGGCAAAGTCGGATTCGTTAAAAGCCGGATCATTGAAGCCGATTGAACAGGTGTTGACCGGTTCATCCATCTCGCCTGCCATTATCGCGACTACCGCGCTGGAATCCACGCCGCCGGAAAGAAATGCGCCCAGCGGCACTTCGGACATCAGACGAATTTTGATGGCATCACGCAAACGTTCCAGTAGTTCCTGTTGCGCATCTTCCGCGCTGATGGGGTTGCTGCCATCGAAGGTTACGTCCCAATAGCATTTGGGCTGCGGCAAGGCTGCGCCGCGCCTGAGGGTGAGGGTGTGGGCGGGTGACAGTTTGAGCGCTTGACGGTAAATGGTGCGCGGCTCAGGCACATAGCCAAAGGCAAAATATTCTTCGACTGCGCAAGGGTCAATATCGCGTTTGAGCGCGGGATGGGCGGTCAGTACCTTGAGTTCCGAACCGAAAATCAGCGAGCTATCGTCCAGCAGCGCGTAGAACAGCGGTTTGACACCCATGCGATCACGCGCGAGGAACAGGGTCTGCTGCTTGCGGTCATGCAGCGCGAAGGCGAACATGCCGCGAAAATGGGTCACGCAGGCTTCGCCCCATTGCTCCCAGGCATGGACGATGACTTCGGTATCGGAATGGGTGTGGAAAGTGTGGCCGAGGATTTTTAGTTCGGCCATCAAAGCGACAAAGTTGTATATCTCGCCATTAAACACCACGGCGACGCTGCCATCCTCGTTGAACAGCGGCTGCTGCCCGGATGATAAGTCTATGATGGATAATCGTTTATGTGCCAGTCCCACACCAGGTTCGGCGTGTAAACCGGTTTCGTCAGGCCCTCTATGGTGCTGGGTCTGGTTCATGCGCGCCAGCAACGCCTGATCTATTTCGTCTGTTGTTTGGCTGTTAAAAATTCCCGCTATGCCGCACATAGTTATCCTTCTTTCTTGAGTACCCGGTCATAGACCGACAAATAGCCCTGTACCATCGCATTCATACTGAACTCACGCTCTATGATGGCACGCGCCGCCTGACCGTGTTTCTGGCGTAATTCGGCATCGCGTACATAGTTCAGCAAGGCACTCGCCATCGCATCCGCATTCGCGGCGGGAACAAGCTGACCCGTCACGCCGACGCGCACCAGCTCGGGATTGCCGCCAACATCGCTTGCCACGACAGGCAGTCCGCTCGCCATCGCTTCCAGGAGGGTATTGGAGATGCCCTCGCCCAATGAGGGCAGGACGAAAATATCCATCGCGGCCATGAGTTCCGGGATGTCTGCACGCTCGCCGGGTAGCCAGGCGAGTTGCGTTACTCCGTGTTGCTGGAGCAATTCCATACAGCCGACGCGATTTTCGCCGTCGCCGACTAGCATCAGGCGCAGACGGTCGCGCAGGTCAGGTGCGAGTTCGATCAACACCAGAAATGCGCGTACCAGGTTGGGATAATCCTTGACCGCCGCCATGCGCCCAACGCTGCCGATGACGAGGCAGTCGGGCTGAAAAAATCCTTCCGGGTCGTGCAAAGTACGCGGAGCAGGATGAAACCGGACATTGTCAACGCCGTTGTAAATCTGGCTGACGCGGTCGGGTCGCACGCCTATCGTGTTTATCAGCCAGTGCTGTAAATCGCGGCTGACGGCGATGTAGTGGCCGACAAAGGGGCGTATCAACCGGCGCAGCAGGTTATATTTGCGATTTTCGCCATATAGATCGTAGGTGTCGCGGCCATGCACGCCATGCACCCGGGCGCGCACCCCGGCCAGCGCCGCGATGACCTGGCTTTCCAGCGCGGAAAGGTTGCGCGTATGGACGATAGCCGGGCGAAGCTGGCGGAAAATTTTGAATAGTCGCAGATAGACACCCAGATCGTGACCATCGCGCTTGGCGACATCATAAATCGCCACGTCATTGCGTTTCAGTCGTTTGGCAAAATCGGTATGTCCTTGCAGGCACACAATGGCGTGCCGATAGCGGGCTTCCGGCATCCGGTTGATGAGATTGACCAGGCCATTTTCCAGTCCTCCGACACCGAGGCGATGGATGACGTGGACAATCAGTGGCGCGTCACGGTGAGCCATTTATTGTTTGCTCGCCGCCAACAAACTCTGTTGAATGGCAGGATTGGCCAGTGCAACAAAGTTTTCCATGATCGCCGTGATTTCTTCGTTGCGGATGTTGTGGGGCGCGAAGATGACTATGTCTGCGCCATCGTCGCCATTGCCGGTCAGACGCTGTTTTGCTTGCAGTGCTTTGGCCACAAAATCATTGGCAGTAGGCGTGCCGCCTATCCAGTACCACCGCCACGCCAGCATTTCATTGTTGCCCAAAAGTAACTGGTTTTGCAGGACGCGACCTGGCTCGCCATGCAGATCGTGTACCGATTCTGAAACGATATTCCACTCGGTTGAGTGGAGTCCGGCGATAATATTTTGCGATGAAATCGTTTCCGCACCAGCGTGTTGATTGCGGAAAAAGGCGAGGTAAACGCCGATGATTTGGTCACCGTTGCGGTATTCCTGCAACAACGTGGCGTTTGCGCCGGGGAAGCTGGGCTTCAGCCCGCTTGCGGGTGGTGCGGCTGTCCAATTATGCAAGGTTTGTGGCAGGGTCAGGGTGACGGGGGTGGGGTTGAATGACTGTTGTTGCAGATGATGCAAATAAAGAGGGGCAGCCCAGGCGATGGACAGGGCGGCAACGGCAAAGCAGGAAACTTTCAGTGTGCCTGCCCCAGCCCCGTCCGAGGTCTGCTTGTTCGCGCTGACGCTCTCATTATCTTCACGCCAGAAATTGCCCGCCCAGAACAGCAAAAACATCACCAAGCCGAAGAATAGCCAGCCGTAAATCAGGTGGTCAACTCCGGTGGCGAGCCTCATGTTGCTGAAATGACCAATTAAAACAATAAGATAAGCGCGTATGCCATTGGCGATAACGGGCGCGATGATGGAAACTGTGACAAACGTCAGTTTTCGCAGGCGCGAGCGATAGTTCAGGTGGGCATACAGGCAACCCAGCGTGAATGAGGCGATCAGGTAGCGCAGTCCGCTGCAGGCCTCGATTACCGACCACTCGCCTGTGGGCAAGGAGAGATGGTTGCCTTCACGGAATACCGGAATTCCGGTCAATTGCAGTGCGTGGACGGTAAAGTCTGCCGTGAAATCCATCATTGGGCGGAGAAAGATGTCGCCGAATGGTACCGCCAGCAGGGTAAAGAGCAGCGGGAAGGATATTGCACGGACTACGCGCCAGCCGAGTAGCGAGGCGACCAGTGCGGAAATTATCGCCACGAACATGTATTGCGAGAGGACTTGTACGCTGACAGATTCGGCAATCAGCCAGCCCAGAGCGAGCAGGGCAAGAGCCAACAGACCCGACGCGCTGGGACGCGGGGTGATCGTACCCAGGTATGCCCGTTCGCGCCAGATGAGGAATAGACTGACCGGAAAAATAATGTAGCCGTGGGCATAAGTTTCCGAGCTTTGCCATATGGCGACCAACGATTGTGCCGTTTCCAGGTAAATCCACAACAGCAAAAGTAACGAGACCAGGGTTAGCCCAAGATAGGCGCGCCAGTGCCGATTTTCTGAATGCGAGAGGAGTGGTTTATTCACTATATTTGTCCT
>JAVHSF010000161.1:0-1154 GCA_036172035.1 Gallionella sp.
TCGCGCAGGATCACGGCGTGCATCCGGTGCAGGTCGGGCAGTGGAAGAAAGAGATCCTGGAACGTGCGGGCACTTTGTTCGAAGGCAAGCGAGGTCCCAAGCCGGTGAACGAATACAGCGAGCCTGAACGTCTGTATGGCGAGATCGGAAAGCTGAAGATGGAATTGGACTGGCTCAAAAAAAAGTCCGGGTTGGGCCAGTAGAGACACGGCGCGCCTGGGTTGAGCCTGCAGCTGCACTACCCGTGGTTCGGCAATGCGAGCTGGTCGGGGTGTCGCGCGCCACGGTGTATGCGCAGCGCGTTCCCAAACAAGCCGAAGAATTCGACTTGGAGTTGATGCGCCTGATCGACGAGCAGTACACCCGCCGACCGTTCTACGGCAGCCGCAAGATGGTGGCGTTCCTGCTAACGCAGGGGCATCTGGTGAACCGGAAACGCGTGCAACGGCTGATGCGAATCATGGGTTTGGCGGGTATGGCACCTGGCCCCAATACCAGCCGCCCGCACCCTCAGCACAAGGTGTATCCATACTTGCTGCGCGGCGTCGAGGTGGTCAGGCCGAATCAAGTGTGGAGCACGGACATCACCTACATCCGGCTGGCACATGGCTTTGTGTATCTGGTTGCTGTGATCGACTGGTACAGCCGAAAAGTATTGAGCTGGAGAATCAGCAACACACTGGACACGGTGTTTTGTGTGGACTGTTTGGAAGAGGCGCTGCATCGGTATGGCAACCCGGAGATATTCAATACCGACCAGGGCTGCCAGTTCACCAGCGAAAGCTTCACTGGCGTGCTCAAGGCGCACGGCATGGCAATCAGCATGGACGGGCGAGGCCGGGCGCTGGACAACATCTTCGTTGAACGGCTATGGCGTAGCGTCAAATACGAAGACGTGTACTTGAAGGGCTACAGCAACGCGATGGAGCTGATGATCGGACTGGCAGAATACTTTGTGTTCTACAATGGCGAGCGCCCTCACCAGTCGCTAGGCAACCGCACACCGGCAGCGGTGTACGCGACGGCAAACGGTGGCGGTGCAAGAATCGTGGATAAATTCAGCAAGAATGAGGCAGCGTCATGCAGCTGCGAGCAGGACGGACAGACCAGCTTAAACTAGACTGATTTCTGTCTTGACGGATGGGTCCACCATA
>JAVHSF010000162.1:0-5345 GCA_036172035.1 Gallionella sp.
GGTAAATTTCAAAACGATTTTTTGCATCATGCCCCCTTAGTCAGCCAATAAATTATTCACCATCTCAACCGCCCTGCGCAGCCGTCCGGCTTGTATGCGCACAAACGCCTCGGCCACGCGCATACGGAAAATCACTTCCGCCTCATCCAGATAGGCGGGATTGAAAACCAGCAACAAACCATCCGTTCTTGCGACGATACTTGCGCTCCTCAGCGGATTTTCGTCGTCCATGTAAGCGATTTCGCCAAATGGTTCGCCCGCGTGAAAAATGTGCAAGGTTTTTTTGCCTTTCATGACCGCCAGCTTGCCCGTCACAATCACATAAAACAAAAAATCGTCTTCGCCTTCTGCGACCACGACTTCGCCGGCTTTGACCTCGCGCCATTGCGCATAAATCAAAAACTGGGCTATCTCAGAATTGCGGAAATCCTTAAAAAAACTCAATCTGCGCAACAGGTTATAGTGCGGATGGGTACGCACCATCTCATCCGCCTGGATTTTGAGCTGTTTGCGTTTTTCTTCCTCTGCGCGCTGCTCTTGCAGTACACGCAGGCGCAACGTCTCATTCAGAGTCGCCTTTTTTTCTTCGACTTCAGCCTGCATTTGCTCAAAATCGTCACGCATCCGCTTCAAGTCATTTTCAATCTCGACCCGTTCTGCCTGCTGCTCTTGCCTGTTGCACGAAACTTTTGCCAGATGTTCCTGCAGCGCGATCATCCTGGCTTCCATACCTTGTTTATAGACCAACACTTGCCGCTTGAGCGTCTGGTATTTGTCGGCCTCAGCCTCGAATTGGGTTTTAACTTCATCCAGCAGGGTTTGAGTGGCTAACAATTTGGCATTGGCATCTGCCAAATCCTGCTCGAGTTCCATGCGTCGCTCGATTTCGATCTCGGCCAGTACCAGCATGTTTTTGTTAAGTTTCTGGCTGGACATCAGGCTTGCCTGGACTTCTTCGTGGGAAATTCTGCTTGAAACCTTGAGACCCATTTCCATCGTCGGCTTATTCGTTGCCTCAATAAATCGTGAAATCAACAGACGCGAGAAAATTTCGTCCAGATACGAATGCACACTGAGTGGCAGTTTCCTGGTTATCTCCCCTACGCTGGCTTTACCGTCTATCAGCAGCATCACGCGCATCTCGTCACCGGAGATACCCGCTGCACCAGGCTTACTCGCCACCAGAGTATCCTTGCCCAGACGGGTTCTGCAATAAATCACATTCGCACTCATTCCTACCCCGACAATATCAAAACCTGCCGATTATACGCGCCTCTCGCGCGTTAAAACGGCATCCGAAATCCCGTTAACTTCCTGCAACCGTCATGCCTTCCAGCAATATCGAGCCGCATTGGCGTGAGCCTTGCACCAGCACATCGTTACCGACTGCGACGATGTTACGGTACATATCCTTGAGATTGCCCGCGATGGTAACTTCGTTTACCGGATACTGAATTTCGCCGTTCTCCACCCAGAAACCCGCCGCACCGCGCGAATAATCGCCCGTGATGGAATTGACCCCCTGCCCCAACAATTCGGTCACCAGCAGACCGCGCGACAGGGTCTTGAGCAACCCGGAAAAATCCAGCCCACCGACGGATGCGCCCGAGGGCTGCAAAACAAGGTTATGATTGCCGCCCGCATTGCCCGTGCTGCGCAACCCCAACTTGCGAGCCGAATAACCGCCCAAAAAGTAGCCACGCAGTACGCCGTTTTCCACGATATTGCGACGCTGCGTCTTCACCCCTTCGTCATCGAAGGCGCTGGAAGCCAGCCCCCTGGGAATATCCGGAATATCGCCGAGGTTGATATGCGATGCGAAAATAGGCCGATCCATTTGATCCAGTAGAAAAGAGGCTTTGCGATACAAACTGCCACCGCTGACCGCGCCAACGAAATGCCCCAGCAAGCTGGCTGCTACCGACGCTTCAAACAGCACCGGAACCTGCATGGTGGCGATCTGCCGCGCACCGAGGCGGCGCACGGTGCGCTCGGCAGCAGTGCGCCCCACCTGCTGCGCGCCCAGCAAATCCCGAGAACTGCGCGCCACGCTATACCAGTAGTCGCGCTCCATCGCATCGCCCTGCGCGGCGATGACCGCACAACTGAGACTGTGGCGTGAAGACGGGTAGCCGCCCATAAAACCCAGGCTATTGGCAAAGATGAACTGCGCCTCATGCACGTTCACCGTCGCCCCTTCGGAGTTGCGAATGCGCGCATCCGCACCGAGCGCCGCCTGCTCACACTCCCGAGCCAGACAGATCGCATCCTCAACCGGCAAATCCCAGGGATGGTACAAATCCAGATCGGGAAAATCGCGCGCCAGCCGGTCTTCGTCCGGCAACCCCGCGCAATCATCTTTTGCCGTATAACGCGCGATGGACAAGGCAGCCTCTACCGTATCGCGCACCGCCTGCGGCGAAAAATCCGAGGTGCTGGCGTTACCACGCCGTTGCCCCAGGTAAACGGTGATGCCCAAGCCCTTGTCGCGGTTGTACTCAATCGTTTCCACTTCCCCCTGACGCACCGTGACGGCTTGTCCGAACCCCTCGGAAACCTCAGCCGAGGCCGCCGTCGCACCTTGCCGTTTGGCATAGTCGAGCATGTCCTGCGCAATATTGCGCAGCGTGTCGGCGGAATTGGAAAACCTGTCTTGCAACAAAGCAAGGTGAGCGGATGAGGGAGGATTGTTCATAACAGGGGAGGAAAAATGACGAAAGGCGGTATCATAGCAGCATCTTATCCGCCACATTGACACCATGAACCCGCACAACCCCAAAAACATACCCGAAAATCTACCGGACGAATTCGATGACCTTGAGGATCAGGACGACCTTGAGTCGGGGCAGATTTATCCTGGCGATCAGGATGAATCGGACGACGACGAACCTGGCGACGACAAGCGCAGTAACGCCGCACGCGGCGGCCAATTTCCACAAGGCCGTGGGTTACGCAGTCTGCCCGTTGCAGCAGAGGAAGAGGAGGAACTCCCCCCCAGCAAAACCAAAATCAAGAAACAGATGCACGAATTGCAAGACCTGGGCGAAGAATTGGTCGAACTCAGCAAGGAACAACTCGCCAAACTGGACTTGCCCGAGACGCTATACCTTGCAATACGGGAGATGAGCCGCATCAATAAATTCGGCGCACGCCGTCGCCAGATGCAATACATCGGCAAGCTGATGCGCGATGTGGACACCGCGCCCATTAACGCAAAACTAGACATCTGGAAAGGCACTTCCCAACAACATATCGGCTATATGCACCAGGTCGAACGCTGGCGCGAACGCCTGCTGGAAAGCGACACCGCCCTCACCGAACTGTTGACCGCCTATCCCGACACCGACGTGCAACGCCTGCGTACCCTGATTCGCAATGCGCACAAGGAACGTGAATCAGGCAAACCCGGCAAAAACTACCGCGAGATATTTCAGATACTGCGCGAGACCCTTACGGTCATTGTATAAAATGGCAAGTGGGAATTTTACGCTTCCCCTTGCCACATCCCGGTCAATGTAAATTGGCCAGGCCAGGATGTTTTTCAGCCACCATCCGATTCAGCACTTCCATCACCTCGGCACTGCCTGTCTCGGCAACTTGCATCGCAGCAATGATTTGTGCCTGTATTTTTTCATCCTGCTCCCAACCGTTATCGAGCAAGGCCGCGGCCTCGTGTGCCGCCTTATGCACCTGGCCATGCGGCTCCAGCAGACTGCGATAAGCCGTCAAGCCGCCGAACACTTCTTTGCCCACACCTTCATACCACTTGCCCATGCGACAATTCTGGTGATCCACGCTGACCGCCTTGCGCAGCTCGCTATTATCGGGATTGTTAATCAACGCGTAAGCGCGTTGTTTGTAAATCACATGGTCCACCTTGACCAGCGAAGCAAAGCTCAGATCCTGCGTATAGTGCGCACTACTCAAGGTGATTTTTGCGGATTGATAGAACCGGCCAAATTTCTCTTCCAAACGGGTAATCACGCTTTGCGAAGCATCGGCAATTTCATACATCTCTTCGGAATCCGTCAGCATCTTGGCCGCCTCTCCGTGCAACATCTGCATCACGCGCCCAATGGATTCCGAAGCGTTTTTGGTATTTTCGGCAAGTTTGCGCACTTCGTCCGCCACCACAGCGAACCCTCTACCCGCTTCACCGGCACGGGCGGCCTCAATCGCCGCATTTAACGCCAGCAGGTTGGTTTGGTCGGCAATCGAAGTAATCAAGCCAACCGCCTTGTTGATTTCCGCGCTGCGCGCGTTCAGTTGCGTAATCGCCACATTGGCATGTTTAACCCGTTCGGTAATACCGGAGAGTCGCTTCACCACTTCCTTTACCGAACCCTGGCTGGCTTCCGCATCCTCACTGGTACGCTGCGCCAACTTGGCGAGCGCTTCCATATTGTCGGTGATGATTTTCAAATCCTGCTGGTTGGAAGCCAGGTTATCCAACAAATTATCGGTATTCAAATGATGCGCCTGTGACAGCAGGTTATTGCGCATCGCGCCTTTTTTTTGCGCCGCCATACCATCCAGCAAGATATTCTGGTTGGTCAGCCCCGTCCTGAACCCGCCGCGCATCCCGCCATTCATCGCATGACGATTGAAATTTCCGGCCAGATTGGCGCGAAAACTGGTTTCCTGCTCGCGGAAAAACGCACCGAGTTGATCCAGCATGTCATTCATACTCCAGCACAACTGACCGATTTCATTTTTGTCCGAAATACCAGAAATGCGGTTGTTAAAACGACCCTGTGCCACGTCTGTAATGACGTGATTCAGTTGCGCCAGCGGAGCCAGCCAGCGCCTTACCAGCCATTGCCCCCAGGCAGAAACGGCCACACCCGCCAGCAAAAATGCCAGCATGAAGGTTTCCACCCCATGCAGCGTGAAACTGGTCAAAATGATGACCAATATCCCGAAGGAAAATGACCAGAGCAGGACAGAAAATCTAGATTGCAAGGACGAGTTCATCATAGCTGAGCCCCTTTTCTTTCAGTACATCGAACAATAATTGCGTGGAGGCTGCGATGGCGTTCGCTGCCCCGGATTTTTTCTCTTCCTCAAGCATGGCGGCATATAAACCCGTGGCAGTCTGTATGCCGCTCAGCTTCGGTTTGCGCCGCACCGACAAATACCCCGTGATATTTCCGCTCGGATCGAAAGTGGGGGTCACGTTGGCAAATACCCAATAAAATCCGCCGTCCCTGGACATGTTTTTGACATAGGCAAAACATTCATGCTTGTTTTGAATCTTGTCCCACAACAGTTTGAACACCCCGCGCGGCATGTCAGGATGACGGATGATATTGTGTTGTGAACCGATCAAGTCGGTTTCGCTGTAA
>JAVHSF010000163.1:0-1451 GCA_036172035.1 Gallionella sp.
TGGTTTGCTGGGTGATTGGATATTCAGGACTGCACTGGCTGAAGCAGACGAGTTAAGGAAATCTTGTGTTTGTGATTCGTTTCAGGTAGCAGTGAACTTCTCTCCGTTACAGCTGAAAAATGACGATGCATCCCAACTTGTGTCTGAAATGTTGAAAAAATACCGATTTGATCCTGCGTGTTTGGAGGTGGAAATCACCGAGAGTGCGCTGGTGGAGGGGCAGCGGGGGGCAGCGGCTTTTTTGGATAAACTTAGAAAGCTGGGGGTTGCGGTAGCAATAGATGATTTCGGTACGGGCTATTCCAATCTTTCCAATCTGAAGCGCTTTCATATTGACAAGTTGAAAATAGACCAGTCGTTTGTATTCGATCTTGCCAAAAATCAGACCAGTCGGCAGATTGTGGAAGCGGTTATCAAAATGGCACACAGTCTGGGAATGACTGCACTGGCCGAGGGTGTCGAGACCGAAGCGCATGCCGATCTATTGCGCGAGATGGGCTGCGATTATGCGCAGGGCTATTTTTTCAGCCACCCGGTCGCGATGAGCGAATTGAAGAAGCTGTATTTACCTGGCGTGGATGGTAAATTGCCTGTTGAAAACAGTCGCATGACCGAATAGTGGAGACGCTTTCGTTATTGCGCAGTGGCAAACTGGCTGGCATCAAACGTCTGGATCTGTCGTGCGGACTGACGCAATTCCCGGACGAAATCTACGATCTGGCCGAGTCGCTGGAAATCCTCAATCTGTCCGGCAATGCGCTGACCTCATTGCCGGACGATTTGCCCCGTCTGCACAAATTGCGCGTGATCTTCTGTTCCGACAACCGCTTCGAGTATGTGCCGGAGGTGCTGGGGCGCTGTGCGAATCTTGAAATGGTGGGCTTCAAGGCCAACCGGATACGCAGCCTGTCCGCTGCCGCGCTGCCCCCGAAATTGCGCTGGCTGATACTGACCGATAACCAGCTAAGCGAACTCCCCGCTGCACTTGGAAGCTGCAACCGTTTGCAAAAACTGATGCTGGCGGGCAACCGCCTGCGCCATCTGCCTGAGGAAATGGTCGCGTGCCACAATCTGGAATTGCTGCGCATTTCGGCGAACCGTTTCGAGGCCTTGCCGGAATGGTTGCTGTCCATGCCGCGTCTGGCGTGGCTGGCGTTTGCCGGCAACCCGTTCTCGGAGGTGCATGAAGCTGCTGCCGTGGCGCGCCGGGAGATTATGCCTATCCATTGGCAGACGATTGATTTACAAGATAAATTAGGCGAAGGCGCATCGGGCATCATCCATCGCGCCGAGTGGCGACACGCGCCGGACGCGGCAACCGCCGTTGCGGTCAAGCTGTTCAAGGGCGAGGTGACCAGCGACGGTCTGCCCAGGAGCGAACAAGCGGCTTGTCTCGCCGCTGGCGCGCATCCCAATTTGATCGCTGCGACAGGCAAGCTCAGCGGACATCC
>JAVHSF010000163.1:1551-5297 GCA_036172035.1 Gallionella sp.
GATTGCCTGCTGGGCGACTTCGGTGCGGCCTCCTTTATTTCAGACGCGCAACACGCCCATGCACTTCAGCGCCTCGAAGTGCGCGCTTTTTCCTGTTTGCTGGAAGAATGGCTGGAACGCTGCACCCGCTCGTCTGAAGCGCAGGCGAGCCTGGACGCGCTTTGGGAATTGCAGCGCCGCTGCGGACAAGCCAAGGTGGAAGCCAGACCGTTGTTTGGCGAGATTCGTCAGATGCTGGAAGGAATGATGGCGTAAGGACGCGATGCATCGCGCCCTGACGAAAAAATCTTGGGTTATGGTTAGCGGGATGCGTTAGGCAAACTTCAGCCAGTCCTGCCAACCCTCGCCAGTTCAGTAATATCTTTGTTTGCCCCACCCAGTTTCATCCCGCACGCTATAATCCGCCTTTGGTTTTTCTCGGCGGTGCGATAATCCGCCTCTACGCTATGTCATTTGCCAAGACCTATACCCTCGCCGATGTCACCCGTTGGTATTCCATGCATGAGTTAAACAAGGCCAAGCCTTACCTGAATTCGATCACCCGAATTGCCGTGCAGCCGGAGCGGATTACTGCGCAGGTGAAGGGGTCGGCGCAGAATCCTTACGAGGTGGAGATTTTCTTTACAGCCGACCCGTCAAATACGGTGTCTATCAAGCCTGTGTGCAGCTGTCCGGTCGGGTTCAAGTGTAAACACACGGCGGCGGTATTGTTGTCGGCTTTATCCTTGCCGCGCGAGCCTTCGGTTAATCCGGATCTGTTGGCATGGGTCGCCTCTTTCCGCAAGGCGCAAGCCGTGCCGGCACGCAAGAAAGCCAAGCCTGCGCTACGCCAGGAGCGATTGTGTTATGTGTTGATGAAGTCGTTTTATGGCGATAGTTATAGGGTTGGGATTTACAAGGCAAAGCTGGCCGCTGACGGGCATCCGTTGGGCAGGATGGAAGAATGGAACAATGTGGAGCGCGCGCTGATCAAGCCGCCGCTGTTCGTCGCCGAGGAAGATTTGCCTATTCTGCGGTTGTTGTGGAGACAGCGCGACAAGTATGACGGCGATATTGCCATGGGTGCAAACGGCCACGAAATTCTCAATGTTTTGCTGGGAAGCGGACGTTTGTTTTTCATGGAAAGAGTTGCGGCGAGCGGTTTTATTTTGTCCGAGCCAGTGCGGCTGACACCGGGCAAGGTGCGCGAGGCCAGGCTGGATTGGGGGGCGGATGAAACCGGGCGCATGGTTCCCCGCATTATCCGTAGCGGCGCAGCGGTGGACGTGCTGCCGTTGCAGGAGGCGACCTGGTATCTGGATGCGGAGAGGGGCGAAATCGGCTTGCTGAAACTCGCCCAGACCCCGCCGCAGATCGCCCGGTTGCTGAGTATGCCGCCGTTGCGCGAGATTGATGTTCCCGCCGTGTCGGAAGTGTTGCGCGAACTGGTTCCCGATTTGCCCGCGCCGACGATTAGCCGCTTGCGAACCCTGCAAGCCACGCTGGTTCCCGTGTTGTTGCTGGGTACGTCTGAACCGGTATACATGGGGCGTTTTCGCGGCTATGGTTTCGGCTCGCAAGTGCGCGATTATGCCTGCGTGAATTTCCGCTATGGCGAAGCCGTTTTGCCGCCCGATCATCCCGGTGAGTTTGTTACGCTGAAAAATGGCGAGACCGTGCGCGTCAAACGCGACACGCAACAGGAACAGCGTTTGATCACCTCACTGCATCGTTATGGTCTGGAGGAAATGCCTTATTTCGGGCGTTCCAGTTTGGCTGGCGACCAAAAAGTGTACGGGCTGGAGAGCGAAAAGGCGTGGCCGTCCTTCATGCAACATGAAATTCCGTTGCTCAAAGCGGCGGGCTGGGAAGTCGTCAACCCGCAGGGCTTCCGCCATCATCTGTTGGCAGTGGAGGCCTGGGTCGGCGAATTCGACGAGCAGGAAGATGGCTGGTTCAGCCTGAACATGGGCATCGTGGTCAACGGTCAGCGCGTGGCGCTGGCTCCCTTGCTGCACGAGTTGTTCAAGGTTGACCCGCGTTGGCTGGATGCGCTGATGCTGGCGAAGATCAAGGACAACGAAGCCATCGAACTGCACTTGCCCGATGGCGGTCGGGTGAAAGTCCCCGCCGAACGCATCAAGCCGCTGGCACGCACGCTGATCGAGCTGTTCGATGGCAAGGCTGGCAGCGAGGAAATTCGCCTGTCCCGTTACGATGTGGCGCGCATTGATGCCCTGTCAAGCATGGAACGCTGGCAGTTCAAGGGGGCGGACGCGTTGATCGGTCTGGCCGAACGGCTGAGAAATACTTCGGGTATTCAGGCCGTCAAGCCGCCCGAAGGGTTTGCGCTGGAACTGCGCCACTATCAGCTGGAAGGTCTGGCCTGGTTGCAATACCTGCGCGAGCAGGAGTTGTCGGGTATTTTGGCGGATGACATGGGGCTGGGTAAGACTGCTCAGGCGTTGGCTCATTTGCTGCTGGAAAAACAGTCGGGGCGCATGGATCGGCCATCGTTGATCGTTTTGCCCACTTCATTGATTTTTAACTGGAAAAATGAAGCAAAACGGTTTGCGCCGCAACTCAGGGTGTTGTCCTTGCACGGCAAGGAACGCGCCGCGCATTTTTCGTTAATCGCCGAACACGATGTCATTCTCACCACTTATCCCTTGCTGTGGCGGGATGAAGAGGCATTGCTGGAACATCATTATCATTTGTTGATCCTGGACGAGGCGCAGACGGTGAAAAACGTCTCCAGCCAGGCCGCGCAAGTGGTACGCAAGCTGAACGCGCGCCACCGTCTGTGCCTGACCGGCACGCCGCTGGAAAATCATCTGGGCGAGCTGTGGGCGCAGTTCGATTTTCTGTTGCCCGGCATGTTGGGCGATGCCAAGGGTTTTACCCGCACCTGGCGCACGCCTATCGAGAAACACGGCAATATCTTACGGCGCGATTTGCTGGCTCAGCGCGTCAAGCCTTTCATCATGCGCAGGCGCAAGGAAGATGTCGCTACCGAATTGCCGCCCAAGACGCAGATTATCCGCACGGTCGAACTGGAAGGCGGGCAGCGCGACCTTTATGAGACGGTGCGCATCGCAATGGATCAGCGTCTGCGCGAAGAGATCGCCGAAAAAGGTTTTGCGCGCAGCCACATCATCATCCTCGACGCGCTGCTCAAACTGCGCCAGGTGTGCTGCGATCCGCGCCTGTTGAAATTAGCCAGCGCGAAGAAGGTCAAGGAGCGCGCCAAGCTCGATTTGCTGATGGAAATGTTGCCGGAACTGGTGGGCGAAGGCCGCCGCATTCTGGTGTTCTCGCAATTTACTTCGATGCTCGAATTGATCGAGACGGAGCTGGTGCAAGCGCAGTTGCGCTATGTGAAGCTGACTGGCGATACGCGCAACCGCGAAGAGGTGGTGCGCGGTTTTCAGGAAGGCGAAGCGCCGATTTTTCTGATCAGCCTCAAGGCGGGCGGGGTGGGGCTGAATCTGACGGCGGCGGATACCGTGATCCACTACGATCCGTGGTGGAATCCCGCTGTGGAAAATCAGGCCACGGATCGTACCCATCGTCTGGGGCAAACCAAAAATGTGTTTGTTTACAAGCTGGTAGTGGCGGGCAGTATCGAGGAAAAAATCCTGGCGCTTCAGGAGAGGAAGGCCGACCTTGCCGCAGGTATTCTGTCGGAAGATAGCGCCGGGCTGACCAAGTTTAACGAGGCCGACATCGCCGCCTTGCTGGCTCCGTTGCCGGGAGACGGGGATGAC
>JAVHSF010000164.1:0-1142 GCA_036172035.1 Gallionella sp.
ATGGAATATCGGCAACTGGGCGGCAGCGATTTACGGGTATCGTCCCTGTGTCTGGGTACGATGACTTTCGGCGAGCAGAACAGCGAACAGGAGGCGCATGCCCAATTGGACAGGGCAGTGGCGCACGGCGTGAATTTCATGGACACCGCCGAGATGTATCCCGTACCCGCGCGCGCCGAAACACAAGGCCGCACTGAAAGCCATATCGGTTCCTGGCTAAAACATCAGCCGCGCGACCAACTCGTCATCGCCAGCAAAATCGCGGGTCCCGCGCGCAATTTCGACTGGATACGCAACGGTCCGCGCATCAACCGCGCACACCTCCAGGCCGCGATAGACGGCAGCCTGGCGCGCTTGCAGACCGACTATCTCGACCTCTACCAGATACACTGGCCGGATCGTTATGTGCCGGTATTCGGCGCGAGCCGCTACGACGTGACGCAGGAGCGCGACTGCACGCCCATCATCGAACAACTGCAAGCGCTGGCGGAACTGGTCGCGGCGGGCAAAATTCGCCATATCGGTCTGTCCAACGAAACGCCTTGGGGGGTGGGTGAATTCGTGCGCTGCGCGGAATCATGGGGTTTGCCAAAGATCGTTTCCATCCAGAACGCCTACCATTTGATGAATCGTTCTTTTGAATCGGGTCTATCGGAAGTCTGCCGCCACGCAAACGTAGGGTTGCTGGCCTACAGCCCGCTGGCCTTCGGCCATCTGACGGGTAAATATCTCGCCGCCCCGAAAGCTGCCGGGCGTATTACGCTGTTCCCCGGCTTCGGCCAGCGTTACGACAAGATCAACGTGCCAGCCGCCAGCGCAGAATATGCGCGCATCGCCCGGGAAGCCGGACTGAGTCCCGCGCAAATGGCGTTGGCCTACGCCCGCACCCGCTGGTTCACCGGCAGCGTCATCATCGGCGCGACTACGCTGGCGCAACTCCAGGAAAATCTGGACAGCGGCGAGCTGACTTTATCCGCCGGGGTGATTGGGCAGATCGAGGCAGTACACAGGTTGTATCCGAACCCGGCTCCCTGAAATCCCCCATGCAGTCAGCCCGGTCCACTCCACATCGGCGGGTATGCCCCCGCCTTGCGGCTTAACTGGTTATAATCGGCGCTCCTTAAATTCACGCGTATTCGGAG
>JAVHSF010000165.1:0-1140 GCA_036172035.1 Gallionella sp.
CACCTGCATGAATTTGAGCATTTCCGGCAGATGCGATTTCTCGATGCTGTCCGTGATTGAAATTACGATCCCAGACAGCATTTGAGCGCGCACTGTGTCGTTCGCATTCGCAACCATCGCAGCCGCATCACCGACATTACTGACGGGTGGCTTTTGCGATGTTAGCGATTCAAAACCGGTTGCCAGTTTTGTAGATGACACATTCGTCCCTCCGCGCGTCATCATTACACCGATGAGCACGCACAAGTTCTTATGTGGATCTGCGAATAATTCTTTCTTCAACGCCTTACGCCAGATGCCGATCCGATACTCCACGACACGCTGAGTGTCCTGAACAGAGGTCATGGCAGATTTTGGTGTGGTTGTGGATTTCTCCGCCCCCTTCCCAGTCACAACCTTCAAATCAGCCGATTTAGCCGTTGTTGGAACAGTCGTCGGATTTTCAGCCGATTTCTTTTCCGCCAACAAATGTTCACCGACTTTCCTGGTGTGACATGAGGAATCGAAGCATTGCGATTCATATACGTTACCCACTTTGCCGGGTACCGCACTGATTGCCGCGCCGTATGACTTGCAACTACGGCAAGCTGCTGCTTGTTCTGCACCAACGCCTGTCGCACCTTCTGCGACCAACTTGATGACTGTGTTGTTCTCGCCCGGGCGGACGATGACAACGCAAGGGTAGTTTTCTGCCAGGGACTGCTTCTTGGCTTCCAACACGTCCTCAGTCTTCTTGTTGAAACACTCGCTGTTTGTGCAATGTCCCGCAGATACCGCCTCGGCAAACAATGCTTGTTGGTTTCCACTGTTGTGATGACAGCTTGCACAGTCTGTTTTATCGAAGATTGCTAAGGACATCGCCTGGGAAATTTCTTCCAAACCCGCTTTGAATATAGCGACAGTCGGAAGCGATGGCCGTGAAAGTAAATTGGCAATCACCTTCTCCTGTCTATCCTTCGGTGTGGCCGCCAGCAATTCGGCATGACCCAGTTGGATCTTGCGTTCATTCAGGGCAGTCATCACAGACAGACTACAGTTCATCAGCGCAAGACGCTTATCCAGCGTTTTGCGTGTCCAACCCAGACGATTGGCTGCTTCGTCACGGTTACCTTCACAACGACCAAGAATTCTGGCTGCTGC
>JAVHSF010000166.1:0-1986 GCA_036172035.1 Gallionella sp.
CTAGATGTTTAACGTTCTCCAGAAAAACAACCTTAGGGTTTCGTTTTTCGATAATCTGAAAGACGTTATAAATTAACGTACCTCGCGTATCTTCAAAGCCCCTCATTTTCCCTGAAATACTAAAAGGCTGACAGGGAAATCCAGCTGTTAAAACATCATGTTCAGGAACAATATCCAAATCAATCTTGGTAATGTCGCCAAAAGGTACTTCGCCAAAATTGAGTTCGTAAGTTCGTTGAGCATGGTAATTAAACTCGGACGTAAATACACATTTACCATTCAGCTGCTGCATTGGGATACGAAAACCGCCTATACCTGCAAACAAATCAACAAAGGTGAATTCAGGTTGATCGGGCGGTGGGAAAGGAATATCAAACTGTAATGGCAAATAGTCCTGAAGCTGTTGAGCAACTTTAAAGTTCAACGTATCAGCTAATTGAGAAAAGTAATCAATCGCTGGTAACTGATAGTGATGTGCATTGCCACTCGTGAAATTTTGAAAATAGTGAGTTAAGTAAGCCACGCCTTCATCGGTCTCTTTGCTCACTTCAATTTTTAATGCTCGTTTGATAGCTGAGTATCTATGCATTATCAGGGAATTCCTTGGATTGTCACACAATTCAACCATTTGATTATTATTGATTAATTAGTGCGCCAGTTGCTGTATCTCGTTCTCGATCCAGGCTTCGGCCTGGGCATTGATTGCGTCGGCTTTCAGCGTTTTGCTGTCTATCGGTTCACTGATGCTCATTGTAATCAGGCCGGGATGTTTACTGAACGCGTTGCGCCCCCACAAGCGTCCGGCGTTATGTGCCACGGCTACGACGGGTGCGCCGCTGGAGGCCGCCAGCAACGCGCCGCCCATCCTGTATTTACCGCGCTGTCCGTAGGGTACGCGCGTCCCCTCGGGGAACACCACCACGCAGAAGCCCCGCGCCAGCCGGTCTTTGCCCTGCTTGAGCAACTGCTTCATCGCCCCCTTGCCGTCGCTGCGGTCTATCGCGATCGGGCTGGTCAACGCCAGCGCCCAGCCGAAGAATGGCAGCTTGAGCAGCTCGCGTTTCAGCACCCAGACCTGTGGCGGGAAAACCAGCTGTAGCGCCATCGTCTCCCAGGCAGACTGGTGTTTGCACAGCACCACGCAAGGCTGTTTGGGGATGTTTTCACGCCCCAGCACCTCGAAGCGGATGCCGCACACCACGCCCGCCAGCCAGATCATGGTGCGCGCATAGCTGGAAATCAGCCGGTAACGGGTCATGGCTGGCAAGGGGAAGGTCAGCAACGCCAGCGTAGAAATAATCGGCGTGATAACAAGCTGCAACAGCAGAAAAATCAGGGAACGGATGAGGGTCATTTTTATCCAGTCTGGCTCAGGGTAACGTGAGAGTGCGTTACCCTCTCTCCTGACGCGCTCCAGAAATCAGGCAAGAGGGATGAGGTTTTGCTACGCGAACTCATTTTATCGCAGCGGCCACTGCCGCGAGGTCGGGGAATACCAGCGTGCCTTCCGGCAGGTCGCCCGCAGCAAAGGTCTTGGCGCCTTTACCCGTCAAGACCAGATAGGGCGATGCGCCCATCGCGGCGGCCGGTAGCAGATCGCGCAGCGAATCGCCCACCACCGGCACGCCGCGCAAACTGACGTTGTAGCGCGCCGCGATTTCCTCCAGCATCCCGGTTTTGGGTTTGCGGCAATCGCAATGGCTTTCCGCCATATGCGGACAAAAAAACACCGCATCTATGCGCGCGCCAACCAGCGCGCAGGCCTTGTGCATCTTGTTGTGGATCGCATTCAGCGTCGGCATGTCGAACAGCCCGCGCGCCACGCCAGACTGGTTGGTCGCCACCACCACGCGGTAATCCGCCTGATTCAGCCGCGCAATCGCCTCCAGACTGCCCGTAATCGGAATCCATTCCGCCGGGTTTTTGATGAACTGGGCGGAATCGTGGTTGATCACGCCGTCACGGTCGAGAATGATGAGTTTCATG
>JAVHSF010000166.1:2086-5240 GCA_036172035.1 Gallionella sp.
GCCCAGCGCATGGCGGCGCAACGCGAACGGGTCACGGTCGCCGGTGGGAATCTGGCCGATGCCGAACATGCCGACCAGCGTTTCCAGCTTGTCCGCCAGCGCCACGCAGACACCGACCTGATTGCGCGGCAATTCGTCGCCCGCGAAACGCGGTTTGTAGTGGTCTTCGATGGCGTAGGCCACCTCGTCGGAAAGACCGTCGTGCTGCGCGTAGTAACGCCCCATGATGCCCTGCAACTCGGGAAATTCGCCCACCATGTCGGTGAGCAGATCGGCCTTGGCCAGCAGCGCCGCCTGATCGGCCTGTATGGCCAGCGCTTCGCCGCCCAGTTGCAGACCAATGGCGCGGGCGATGGCCTGCACGCGCTCGACGCGCTCGCCCTGCGTGCCGAGTTTGTTGTGATAAACGACTTTGGACAAGCCCATCACGCGGGCATCCAGCGGCTTTTTCCGATCCTGGTCATAGAAGAATTTCGCGTCGGCCAGACGCGGACGCACCACGCGCTCGTTGCCGCCGATGACCAGACTGGCATCCCTGGGTGTGATATTGGAGACGATCAGAAACTTGTTGGTCAATTTTCCCTGCGCGTCCAGCAGCGGGAAATATTTCTGGTTCGCCTTCATGGTCAGGATCAAACATTCCTGCGGCACTTCGAGGAACTCGGCTTCAAATTTTCCCATCAGCACGTTCGGGCGCTCGACCAGCGCCGTCACTTCATCAAGCAACTCATCATCTTGAATATATTGAAGATTTTCTTTTTCCGCCGCCGTTCCCAGTTGCCGCACAATGTCAGCGCGACGCTGGCTAAAACTGGCAATCACCGCGCCTTCTGTTTCCAGTTGCCGCGCGTAGCTATCGGCCTCTTCCAGCACGATATTTGCCGCCGATGCCTCAAAACGATGGCCTTGGGTGGTATTGCCGGCAGTCAGCCCCAGCACGCTGACGGGGATGATTTTGTGACCATAGAGCGCCACCAGCCCATGCGCCGGACGCACGAAATTGACCGTCGCCCAGCCGTCGCCAGTGGGGTCGGGATAGCTCATCACCTTGGCGATGGGCAGTTTGCCAAGCGCATCCGTGAGTGCCTTTTGCAACCCTTCCGCCAGCTTCACGCCTGTCACCCTGCTATCCATAAACAGGGCTTCCGCCTTGCCGTCCATGGCGCGCTTCAGCCCCGCCACGCTTGACGCGTCCGCACCCAGACTGGCGAGTTTTTTCAGTAAGGCTGGCGTGGCATTGCCCTGCGCATCCAGCCCGACCTTAACCGGCATCAGCTTTTGCAATACATTCCTGTCCGCCGCCTGCGCGAACACGCCCTCGACCCATACCGCCAGCCGGCGCGGAGTCGCATAACTCCTTACCGCTGCGTCGGCATTAGCCAGATTTTGCGCGATCAGGCTGGCGGACACTCCCTCGGCAAAACTGTCCCCCAGTTTCTTCAACGACTTGGGCGGCAGTTCCTCGACGAACAGCTCTACCAATAAATTTTTCGCGCTCATGCTGCCACCCCTTCGGCCTTGCCAGAAACAGGCTTATTCTTTTCAATCTGCGCCAACACATCCGCCGCCCAGTCTTTTGGTGCCATCGGGAAGCCCAGGCGGGCGCGGCTGTCCAGATAAGAGGCCGCGACACTGCGCGCCAGATTGCGGATGCGACCGATGTAGGCCGCGCGTTCCGTCACCGAAATTGCGCCTCTGGCATCCAGCAAATTAAAGCTGTGCGCGGCTTTCAGCACCTGTTCGTAGGCGGGCAGCGCCAACTGGTTTTCCATCAGATGTCTGGCCTGCTTCTCGTGGCTGACGAATGCGCCCAGCAGAAAATCCACGTCACTGTGTTCAAAATTATAGGTGGATTGTTCGACTTCGTTCTGGTGATACACGTCGCCGTAACTCACGCCCTCTGTCCAAACCAGGTCGTAGACGCTTTCCACGCCTTGCAGATACATCGCCAGACGTTCCAGCCCGTAAGTGATCTCGCCGGTGATGGGTTTGCAGTCTATGCCGCCGACCTGTTGAAAATAAGTGAACTGGGTGACTTCCATGCCGTTCAGCCACACTTCCCAGCCCAGTCCCCACGCGCCCAGCGTCGGGTTTTCCCAGTCGTCTTCGACGAAGCGGATGTCGTTCTGTTTCAGGTCGAAGCCCAGCACCTCCAGCGAGCCGAGATACAGCTCCAAAATATTGACAGGCGCGGGTTTCTGCACCACCTGAAACTGGTAGTAATGCTGCAAACGGTTGGGATTCTCGCCATAGCGGCCATCCTTGGGTCGGCGCGAAGGTTGCACATAGGCGGCGCGCCACGGCTCGGGGCCTAGTGCGCGCAGGAAAGTGGCGGTGTGCGAAGTCCCCGCGCCGACTTCCATGTCGTAAGGTTGCAGCAGCGCGCAGCCCTGCTTGTCCCAATAATTCTGTAACGTCAGGATGATTTGCTGAAAGGTGAGCATGGTGTGATGGGTTGAAATTGCAAAGCGCGCATTTTACGGGTTTTTGCCCCGCCACGTCAGCACAACGTGCGATCTGCACCACGTTTCATTTACAGTTTTGTTTCCGGGATGGCACTCATGCCGCCAGACATGCATACTGGTCGCCATCACACCAACGTCTCACTCGCCCATCGGGAGACCGCATGAAATGGCTTAAACGCATTCTGATCGCACTCGCACTGCTGCTGGCCATTGCACTGGCACTGCCGTTCTTCATCACACTCGACGATTACATTCCGCAGATTGAAAAAGCAGTCTCGGCCAGACTCAAGGAGCCGGTATCCATAGCCAGCATCCGCTTCACGGCCTTGCCCCTGCCGCACGTCACAATCGAGGGCATCACGGTCGGCAAAAGCAATGATGTCAAACTCGGCAAAGTGACGGTAACGCCCGATCTTTTCTCGTTTTGGCAGCCGACCCGGGTCATCAAAAGCATCAAGATTGATACGCTGACCCTGACGCAGCAGGCGATCAGCAAGATTCCGGCCTGGTCCAGTTCTGATGCCGCCGAGCCGCCGCTGGTCAGGGTCGAGAGCATCCAGCTCAATAACGCGCGGGTCAGTTTCGGCAACACGAGTTTTGCTCCGTTTGATGCGCATGTCACTCTCAACAACAAGAACGAACCAATAGAGGCTGTGATTAGCACGCAGGACGGCAAACTTAAAGCGGTC
>JAVHSF010000167.1:0-1132 GCA_036172035.1 Gallionella sp.
CGTGTGCGCCGTGGTAATGGACACCGACGGCACGGTATAGGTGTTGGTGGGATTGGTTGGGCTGGTCACTGTGTACGTCCTCTATGGATATGTTGTCGCCTGCCAGTTCGCGCTTGATCTACTCGATGCCGGGCAGACTGGTGATGCCGAAACAATTTGTGCAGCAGCAGCTACTGCACAAATTCCTCATCCGGTAAGGTCAATGGGTAATCGTCCAACAAGCTATTGGACAATACCCGAGTCCAAATGCACATTGGATTTTCATGTGGTTTCGTGCCAGTTCAGCCACTGCAAGCCCGGCACACGAGAAAATTCGCGCACATTGCGCGTTACCAAAGTGGCTTGATGCCGTATTGCTGTGGCGGCGATCAATATATCGTGCGGGCCGATGGGCGTGCCTGCGGCTTCCAGCTCGGCTCGGATACGGGCGGCATGAGCCGCGCATTCGCTGTCGAACGGTAAAATCTGCATCGGTCGCAGCAACGCGGCTAAAGCCGCCAGACGCTGGGTCGCTGCATCCTGAGGCAAGCGCAGAAGACCGTAACGCAGCTCATATTCCACGATTGCTGGGACACCAATTTCAGGAGGTGTCAACGCCTGAACACGCGGCACGACCTGCGGGTCACCACGGAGGTAGTAGCTGATGATGTTGCTATCGAGAATCAGCATGATGGGCTATCAAAAGCCGATGCGCGGAGCATCGGCAGGCATACCACGGGTGCTGTCGGCCTCAATCAGGGGGAAATCTGGGAATTTCCCAGCCAGCTCCAGACACTCCTTGGGCCATTCCCGAACGGCGTACTTACGAATGAGTTCTGCCACCCAACGGCTTTTCGATAGACCGTTGGCCTGCGCGGCCTGATCTAGCAGTGCCTGCGTGGCATCGTCCAGATAGAGTGTAATTTGTGACATGGCGAACCTCCTTACAATATGAGTTGGGCAAGTATATTTCCAATTATACTTTTTGGGGCAAGCTCGTCAAATCGGATGCCTCCACATCGGCTTTAAGTTCCTCGGTGGCGCGGCGATGATGATCGAACACCTCGCCACAGGATTCAGTTGTCAAGGAATCCTTGATAACTGAATCTGGGTTCATCTTCCCTTCGTTGTTTTCGGCGCAGCCTTTGCCGCC
>JAVHSF010000168.1:0-5224 GCA_036172035.1 Gallionella sp.
CGCACTGTGCAGTGGCGTAAGCCGCTAAAGCACGAGGACGCGCACGCGCATTAACCTTTGCAACGAGCGAGCCTGATCAAACGCTCACCCAGCCGAATTTTGCGAGCAGCCGCTAAGCGGCTTGCCTGTTTGACCCGTTTCGCTTCGATTTTTCAAGTCCGACATGCTGCTAGTGTTTAATGCCCCTGAGAAATAGGAAGTGCGGCTTGACTTGGCACACTCTGCACAACTGCTGATGTGTCAACAGCCCCCTTTCGCAATGGTTCTGGATGCCAACCCAGCACCATAACCATCACCATGAAGGCCACGATATAGGCGACAACCACGTGCCAACCGTGGCGCAGCCAATTGCCCACCGATTTTGCTTCAGGGAACATGTTAGATAAGGCCACACCAGCAGACGAACCAAACCAAATCATTGACCCCCCAAAACCAACCGCAAAGGCGAGAAAACCCCAATCGTAACCATCCTGACGTATCGCCAAAGCCGTCAGGGGGATGTTGTCGAATACCGCTGAGACGAAGCCCAAGCCAAACGCAGTTTGCCAAGAAGCAAGGGGCAATTGTTCGACGGGCATCATGGAGGCGGTGGTGACCAAAAATAGTAGGAAAGCCGTGCCTTTAAGCGATTCACCCAACACTTCCCAATCATGTCTGCGCACGGGAATAGTTAACAGAATGGCCATCCACACCGCCACACCGATGAAGGGAAAACGATCGCTGATTTCACTATAGTGCCTGTTGACGACAATGTTGGTCGCCATCGCAAACACCAAGATCAATCCCACGATAAAGATGCGTCGCCAATCAATCAATACACCTTCGTGAGAATTTTTGATGATCGGCGAATAGGCGTGTTGCTGTTTAGCGGCCACATATCCAGAGATCATGACGGCCACCATGGACGGCAATAGTGCCTCAAATACTTGCCCTGGACGTACTCCAGATATCCACATCATCGTGGTGGTAGTGTCGCCCACCACCGAAAACGATCCGCCCGCATTAGAGGCGGCGACGATACCTGCAAGATAACCAATATGCACTTTGGCTTTGAATAGTTGGTGCGCCATGGCTCCCCCGATCAAGGCAGCGGCGATGTTGTCTAGAAAGCTGGAGATAGCCCACACCATCAGCAATAAAGCGAATCCCCCCTTCCAGTCGCCAGGTAAAAACTTAGGCAGAATGACGGGGACATGGCTCTTTTCAAAGTGACGCGCCAAAATGGCGAAGCCCATCAGCAAACAAAACAAATTACTCAGTGTTACCCATTCGTGCCCCAAATGCCCGATAAATCCGCTTAAGCCATCCCCCGTTTTGAAGCCAGTGAAGATGATTTTGTATAACGCAACAGAAATCACTCCCATGAAAGCAACATTAAAAGTTTGGTTGTGGAACAGAGCGACACCTAACAAGGTTAAAGCGAACAAAATGAATTCTATGGGTATCCCTGCGAGTGTCGGCACATCCGCAGCAAAAGCCACCGCTGGACACCCTAGCAAGAAAAACATCCCCACGAAACTGCGTAAACCAATCAAGTTCATGTCATAAGTCCCAAGAGATATAGCAAAAATTATTACGCGCATTTTTGTGCGCAATCACAGCTAACAATGCTTTAAAAGCATGGATTATACAGATACAAAAACCCCGCCTGTTAGGGCGGGGTTTAATGACGACAATTACATTGCACTTGCTATTTAGTGGGCAGTAGCCGCTTCTGCATTGATGCCAGTATTTTGGCGCACATACAGTTCATCCCACATATCTTCTGCACGTTTATCACGTGTAAACAAAGAACCCAAGATCACCAACAAGAAGCCCAATGGTATAGAAATCAACCCTGGATTCTTCAACAGGAAGAATGGTTTTTCCAAGCCCATGATGCTGGTGGTTTGGCCTTCGACTTTTTTCAGGTCAGCTTCAGCTTTTACTTTTGCTTTTTCTATACCCGCGATGTCTTTCTTCAACTTGGCAACATCCGCTTCAGCCGCAGCTTTCGCTGTTACATCGGTGATGGTTGGTAAAGATGCTTCCAGAGGTTGCAGTTTTGCATTTAAGTCAGCCAATTTCTCCGCAGCTCCAAGTTTTGCTGGTTTCTCTGGCGCAGCCGCTTGTGCGGGCTTAGCCAACACGCAACCATCCAAAGCAAACAGTTCACACATGAAACTGGAACGCTCAACTGCTGGGGTAGCTTCTTTAGCTGGAACGGCGGGTTCACCATTCAAGACCTTGTTTGCGCCAGCAATAACTGCCTTTGGATAAGTCATGTTTGGAGAGAGCATCACCAAGCCAATCGCAGTGAGAGAGCCCACAATCATGCCCAAGATGATGCCCGTGGTATTGCACTTTTTCCAATACAGCGTCAAAAATACCGCAGGTAAATTGGATGAAGCCGCCACCGCAAAAGCCAGTGCCACCAAGTGCGCAACGTTTTGACCCTTCGCCATAATGCCAACGGTAATTGCGATGATACCGACAATCACTGAGGAAACGCGTGCAGCAACCACCTGTTCTTGAGGTGTGGCTTTGTCGCCACGAATTACTCCAACATAGATGTCATGCGCCATTGCTGATGCAGCCGCCAATACTAAGCCAGCCACTACCGCCACGATGGTTGCAAATGCCACAGCAGACACAAAAGCGAGGAAGAAATTGCCCAAGTAAGAGTTTTCACCCCCACCCAAGTATTGCGCCAGCAATGGCCCGGCCATATTGCCGCCCGCATCAATAGCGGCAACTTTGGCTGATCCCACTAACATCGCAGCCCCTGTGCCCAAAAACAGGGTCAGCACGTAGAAGCCACCAATGATGCCCATCGCCCAGATGACGGATAGACGTGCGGCTTTTGCTGTGGGTACGGTAAAGAAACGCATCAGAATATGAGGCATTCCAGCGGTGCCAAATACCAAAGCCAAACCGAGCGAAATTTGATCAATGGGGTTTTTTAGGAACAGACCAGGTTCAAGGAAACGCTGCCCCAGCTCTTCTGGGGTCATGTTGGTAGCCGCCCCTCCCAATAACTTGGCAACTTGTGCTTGAACTTTGCTGTCGCCGACAACAGCTTGCAGGTAGGACGGTAAGCTGAAACCATAGGGTGCCCATACCATCGCAACCAGAATAAGTGAAGCAATCACCAACAAAACAGCCTTGGTAATTTGCACCCATGTGGTCGCTTTCATTCCACCAAACACCACATAAGCCAGCATCAGGATACCCACGCCAATGATAGATATCTCATAGTCGATACCGATGAGGGTTTTGATTAACACGCCGCCGCCAACCATTTGTGCGGTCAGGTAAAAAGTGGATACGGTGATGGTAGACAGCGCAGAAACCGTTTTAGTCTTTTTAGGATCATTACGGAAAGCTAAGATGTCGCCCATGGTGTACTTACCGATATTACGGCAAGGCTCAGCGATCACCAGCAACACGGTAATGTAAGCCACCAGCCAACCCACGGAATACATGAAACCATCGTATCCGTATAAGGAGATTAGACCAGCGATACCAAGGAAAGAGGCTGCGGACAGATAATCACCCGCAATCGCCCATCCGTTTTGAATACCGCTGACAGAGCGACCCGCAGCGTAAAACTCCGAAGTGCTATGGGTGGTTTTTGATGCCCAAACGGTAATGCCCATAGTGATGGCAATAATCACGCCGAACACGGCGAAGGTCATCCATTTGAATTCATCGGCAACTGCGCCGCCTGCCGCATAGGCAGTTGAACAGCCGAGCAACGAAAGCGCAGCTAACGCAAAAATTTTGTAGTTTTTAGTCATTATTTGGCTCCCGTTTTGTTGACATCACGGATGATTTCTTGCGACATGGCATCAAACTCTGCATTGGCTTTCTTGGAATAGACAAATGCGATGCTCCATGCAACAACGAACTCAGACAGCGCAAACAAAATACCCACGTTTACCACTCCCCAGACTTTGATCTTGAATACGTCTTGGTAATAGGCTGCACCAATAGGCAACAGGAAGTAATACACCGTAGAGAAAATCATCAATCCCCATAGAAAAACTGTTTTTTTGCGATGCAACGCTTGAAACTTTGGCGTTGAATCAATCTCCGCCCAATTAAAATTTGGATTCGCCATTTTCACTCTCCCCTTAGATAAACAATAGACTAAGAGATCTTTCCTAGCCTCATTCATGTGCTACGTGAATGAGGTTACGTTACTCGCCTTACGTTCAGCTTACGCTGTCCACCCAGCGTTGCGCTTTTTCCAAAGCCATCAACTCCTTAAACGACGTGACCCCTTTATGAACGGCTTGCGATTGTGCCACTTGAAAAAGTTGCGCCGTCACCAAAGCATCCGCTAAGGCGTTGTGACGCGCATCATTTTCAATATGAAAGTGGCCAATCCATTCATCTAATGCATGATATTTGTTCGCTAGGGTGGAATTCAAACTAGGCATCACATAGGCCATATCTAACCAAGCATGTTTGAAGGAATGCCCCAAATATTCGCGCAGGGCACGCTTAATCATGGTTTCATCAAAGGTCACATGAAAAGCAATTAGCGGTGATTTGCCTAGGTATTCAAGAAACGCCAGTAACGCCTCAATAGCTGGCATTCCCTGCCGCTGCACAGAAGTGCTAATTCCATGCACCAAAATATTTCCCTTGTCACTAGCCACTTGTTGTTTCAACACCACATAAAAACTATCGCTCATTACAATCTTGCCATGCACTATCGCCACGGCACCGATGGAAATCAACTTATCCTGTAACAGATTCAAGCCCGTGGTTTCAACATCCACCACCACGTAACGTGCGTCGTTAATGTTTTTTTGCAGAGCCACAGCGGGGGATGCCTGCCATCGTAGTAGGCGTTGCTGCTGCGCAGTTGTCAGCATGGGTTTGCTACTCAACCACCTCGTCAACCATTGCTTCACAGGTGGTACTCCATGTCCAAACGCGCTTGTAGTTTGCGGGCTTGGCGAAACGCCTCTTTCAAAATACGCCTATCCAGCTCATTCAGACTTGCAGGATATATCAAGTTATCCAGTGCATCATCTTGCGCACCTTGCTCACTCACCTCGTCGTGATGACGCAAACGCAATACCTGAATAAATAGGAAGCCGTCTATCCAAGCGGCTACTTCGGCTTCATTTAATTTCAGTTTTCGTGCGCAGCTCCGTAATCTCTGAATGGTACTGGTATGACCCACCCCTGTTGCTAAGGCAAAGATACGAGCCGCATCGACAAAAGGGGT
>JAVHSF010000169.1:0-5218 GCA_036172035.1 Gallionella sp.
TTTTGCTATTATGCTCAACGCGTTCTACTGTTACTTGGTGGTCGCGTAAATGGACATTACACTAATCTCTGGAGATTTTATGTCAAACTGGTTCGACGACAATTCACTTTCTATTGGACACACACCATTAGTGCGACTCAATCGCATATCTGATGGCGCACCCGCCATAATTCTTGCCAAGATAGAGGGGCGCAATCCCGCCTATTCAGTCAAATGCCGTATCGGTGCAGCGATGGTTACCGATGCAGGACGCCGTGGACTGCTTGGGCCTGGAAAACATCTGGTTGAGCCTACCAGCGGTAATACTGGTATTGCGCTCGCCTTTGTGGCAGCCGCCCGTGGTATTCCCATCACGCTGACTATGCCGGACACGATGAGTATCGAGCGGCGCAAGTTATTGCTGGCGTTTGGTGCCACGCTCGTACTCACGGAAGGTGCAAAGGGGATGAATGGCGCAATTCGTAAAGCTGAAGAAATTGCTGCCTCCGACCCTGAAAAATATGTGCTGTTGCACCAGTTTAAGAATCCGGCCAATCCTGCTATTCACGAGAAAACCACTGGTCCGGAAATTTGGAATGATACGGACGGTAAGGTGGATATTTTCGTGTCAGGGGTTGGTACGGGCGGTACTATTACCGGTGTTTCGCGTTATATCAAACAGAGTAAAGGTAAAGCCATTATATCTGTGGCAGTTGAGCCGTCTGCCAGCCCCGTCCTCACCCAAACGCGTGCTGGGGAATCCATTAAACCAGGGCCGCACAAGATTCAGGGTATAGGTGCCGGTTTTGTTCCAGATACACTGGACATGTCACTGGTGGATAAGATCGAACAGGTCAGCAATGAAGATGCTGTACTTTATGCGCGTCGTTTGGCAAGAGAAGAAGGAATATTGTCAGGCATCTCCTGCGGTGCGGCGGTTGCGGTTGCGGTGCGGTTGGCCAAACTGCCAGAGAATGCCGGCAAGACCATCGTCGTCATTCTTCCCGATTCGGGTGAACGTTATCTCAGTTCGGTATTATTCGAGGGAATATTTGACGAAAAGGGTGTTGCGATTTAGTAGTCGCCAGCCCCGGCGGCACTGAGTGTTTGTCAATGTGGTTTGCGCCCCGAATATCGCCTGGCGGAGGATTTACTCGCCAAGAGTTGAGTGTGTGTTGAACGCTCAGAGAAGCATGGCAAGGTGGGCGTTGGAGGCTCTAATCGGCAATTTTGCCGCGCAGTGTTTTGAGTTCGCCGCGCCTGGTTTTGCCTTCCAGACGTTTTTTTCTCGAGCTTCGGGTGGGTCTGGTCGGTTTCCGTTGCCTGGGCGAGAATCCGCCGCTAACGATTAACGCCGCAAGCCGTGCCAGCGCGTCCGCACGGTTTTTCTCCTGGCTGCGGAAGCGTTGTGCCTTGAGGATGATCACGCCTTCGCTGGAGATGCGCCGATCTTTCAGTTGCAGCAGCTTTCCCTTGTAGTCGTCCGGCAATGACGAGGCGTTGATGTCGAAGCGCAGGTGGATGGCGGTCGAGACCTTGTTGACGTTCTGTCCGCCCGCACCCTGTGCGCGTATCGCGTTCAGTTCGATTTCGGTATCCGGGATAGTAATCTGGTCAGTGATTTGCATGGTCGTTATTTTGCCAGCACCTGCCGCAAATACTGGCCGGTCACGCTGTCAGGATCATCGGCAATGTCCTGCGGCGAACCTTCAGCGATGATCTGCCCACCACCGTCTCCGCCTTCAGGCCCCAGGTCTATCACCCAGTCGGCGGTTTTGATGACATCCAGATTATGCTCGATCACCACCAGCGTATTGCCTTGGTCGCGCAGTTTGTGGATCACGCGAAGCAACTGGGCGATGTCGTGAAAGTGCAGACCGGTGGTGGGTTCGTCCAGAATATACAGGGTGCGCCCGGTGTCGCGTTTGGACAACTCAAGTGAGAGTTTGACGCGCTGCGCCTCGCCGCCCGACAGGGTGGTGGCGGATTGCCCCAGCGTGATATAGCCTAAACCTACATCCAGCAGGGTTTGCAGTTTGCGGGCGATGACCGGCACGACCTTGAAGAATTCGTGTGCCGCCTCGACCGTCATCTCCAAAATCTGCTGGATAGTTTTTCCCTTGTACTGAATCTCCAGCGTCTCGCGGTTGTAGCGCAGGCCGTGGCAGACATCGCAGGGTACATAAATGTCGGGCATAAAGTGCATCTCGACCTTGATCACGCCGTCGCCCTGACAGGATTCGCAGCGCCCGCCCTTGACGTTGAACGAGAAACGCCCCGGCCCGTAGCCGCGTTCGCGCGCCGATGGCACACCGGCGAACAGCTCGCGTATCGGCGTAAACAGGCCGGTGTAGGTCGCCGGATTGGAGCGCGGGGTGCGTCCGATTGGGCTTTGATCCACGTTGATCACCTTGTCAAAGCATTCCAGCCCGCTGATTTCGGCGAAGGGCGCGGGTTCGGTGGTGCTGCGGTACAGATGTTGCGACACGGCGGGAAATAGCGTGTCGTTGATCAGTGTGGATTTCCCTGATCCGGACACCCCCGTCACGCAGGTCAATAAGCCGATGGGAAGATTCAGCGTGACCTCTTTCAGGTTGTTGCCGGAAGCGCCCTTGATTTGCAACATGCGTTCGGGATTGGGCGCAAGCCTGATTTCCGGCATCGGAATGCTGCGTCGCCCGGTCAGATAATCTCCTGTGAGCGAATGCGGGTCGCGGCAGATGGCTTCGGGTGTGCCTTGCGCGATCACCAGGCCGCCGTGTTCGCCTGCGCCAGGTCCCATGTCCACCACATGGTCGGCATGACGGATGGCATCCTCGTCGTGTTCTACCACGATCACGCTGTTGCCCATGTCGCGCAGCTTCTTCAGGGTCTGTAACAGGCGGTCGTTGTCGCGCTGATGCAGGCCGATGGAGGGTTCGTCCAGCACATACATCACCCCGGTCAGCCCTGAGCCGATCTGAGAGGCGAGACGGATGCGCTGCGCCTCGCCGCCGGACAGGGTTTCGGCGGAGCGTTCCAGCGTCAGATAATTCAGCCCGACGTTGTTCAAAAAGGTCAGGCGGCTGGCAATCTCATGTACGATTTTTTCGGCAATCGTCTGTTTTTTCCCCTGCAGTTTTAAATTTTGGAAAAAACCTAGCGCCTGACTTAATGGCAATGCACTGATTTCATATATATTTTTGTCGGTGAAACGCACATGGCGCGCTTCCAGGCGCAGGCGCGTTCCCTTGCATTCCGTGCAGGTGCAGCTGTTCAGGTATTTGGACAATTCCTCGCGCACGGCGGGCGAATCGGTTTCCCGATAGCGGCGTTCAAAATTGTTGACCACGCCCTCGAACGCATGTTCGCGCAGCATGGGTTTGCCCCGCTCATTCATGTACTGGAAGGCGATTTCCTGCTTGCCGCTGCCGTACAGCACCACTTGTTGGATGTTGTCCGGCAAACTCTCGAAGGATTGCTCGATGTCGAAATCGTAATGTCGAGCCAGCCCCGCCAGCAACTGATGGTAAAACGGGTTGCGCCGATCCCAGCCCTTGATGGCACCCGAACTCAGCGACAGCTGTGGCAGGGCGACGATGCGCTTGGCATCGAAGAAGCTGATCACCCCCAGCCCGTCGCACTTGGGGCAAGCGCCCATCGGGTTGTTAAAGGAAAACAGACGCGGTTCGAGTTCCGGCAGTGAATAGTTGCAGATCGGACAGGCGAATTTGGCCGAAAACAGATGCACCTTGCCACTGTCCATCTCTACCGCCAGCGCGCGCCCATCGGCATGGCGTAACGCAGTCTCGAACGATTCGGCCAGACGCTGCTTGGCATCTGGATGGACCTTCAGTCTGTCCACCACCACCTCGACGGTATGCTTTTTGTTCTTTTCCAGCGACGGCAGGGCATCAATTTCGTAGATCGTGCCGTTGATGCGCAGCCGCGTAAAACCCTGCGCGCGCAGCTCGTCGAACAAGTCAGCCTGTTCGCCTTTGCGCCCCGCCACCAGCGGCGAAAGTATCATCACCTTTGTACCTTCCGGCAAGTCCAGCAGCTGATCCACCATCTGTCCCACGCTTTGCGCCTGCAACACCAGATCGTGCTGCGGACAATACGGGTCGCCGGCGCGGGCGAACAGCAGGCGCAGATAATCGTGGATTTCGGTGACCGTGCCGACCGTGGAGCGCGGGTTGTGCGAGGTGGCTTTCTGTTCGATGGCGATGGCGGGCGACAAGCCCTCGATCGAATCCACGTCGGGCTTTTCCATCAACTGCAAAAACTGCCGCGCATAGGCGGACAGCGATTCCACATAGCGGCGCTGCCCCTCGGCATACAAGGTATCAAACGCCAGCGATGATTTGCCCGAACCGGACAAGCCGGTAATCACCACCAGCTTGTGGCGCGGCAGATCGAGGCTGATGTTCTTCAGATTGTGCGTGCGCGCACCGCGTATCTTGATGCTTTTCATGCCGGTTCAAAGTGGGGGTTGAGACGAGGGGCAATATACGCGAGTTGCCGCGTAATCCAAAACGGCAAACGCGACCTACAAGACAAATTTACTCATAGTGCGTCCACATACGCAGGACGCGAACCGTTTTTTCTTCGGCAAAGACTTCATACACGATGCGATGCTGAATATTGATGCGGCGAGAGTACGCGCCTGCAAGATCGCCGACCAGTTTTTCGAAAGGCGGCAGATTTTGAAACGGGTCACTGGCAAGTATCGCGAGCAGTTCCTGCGCTTTTGGTTTAAGGCTGCTTGCAGCAAGCTTCTTTGCATCTTGCATTGCCTGCTTGGCATAAACCACCTTCCATCTCACCACTCAAGTTCTTTCGAACTATTTGCCAGCGGCTCGGCCATACCTGCCTTGATGGACTCGCGCATACCCGGTACGGCCAGAAGGTACAAGGTTTCTTGAACTGCGCGCCAGTCTTCCGCAGAGAGCAGAACGGCACTATTGCGCTTCCCTGAAATAATAATGGGTTCGTGAGATTCCACTGTTTGATCAATGAGGCGGTACAGATTGGCTCGAGCTTCGCTGGCGGTAAGCGTATTCATTTTGTAATCCTTCAAAGAAGTTCAAATGGTACGCTATAGCGTACGTATGTCAAGTGGCTATGCGAGTCTGGTAGCCCGGATGTAGCGCAGCGGAATCCGGGGAATTGATGCACCGAATATCCCGAATTCCATTGCATCCGGGCTACGCTGACTTTTGAACATGGATTAGAAAACCGTGGTCTGTCCCCTATTACG
>JAVHSF010000170.1:0-6168 GCA_036172035.1 Gallionella sp.
TCCGAAAATACAGCGTCAAACAACTGGTTGCTGCGGGCATCTTGCTGCACAACCCGGACAAACCAGACCGGGCAGTCAACAGCCCGGACAACTGCTATCAGGTAGAATCCAACGCCCTTACGCTACTCAGAAAAGTTGGCACAAAGGGATGGAAGAAATCCTTGCATACCTACCTGAAAACAAACCAGACTTTGGCAGAAAAATTCGCCCGTCACCGTGACATGCAACGAATTCCGGTGGTCATTAACCACGGATGCAATATCACATTAAGTCCTGGAAAACACTCTGATCTGATTCGCGCCATCATTGAAGAATTTATCCCCTGCTTCGTACCGGGTGGCGAACTCGTCTATGTGGGTGATACAGGCACGAAGTGGGGTTACTTCGACGAACAATTGCTGGATTCCTTGGGCATCGAAGTAACTAGCCACGGCAAAATGCCCGATGCGGTCATCTACTATCGCGAAAAGAATTGGCTCATATTGGTCGAGGCTGTTGCAAGTGGCGGCCCGGTGGATGGCATTCGTCATACCGAATTATCCAATCTGTTCCAGGCAAGTACAGCGGGACTGGTATTTGTAACCGCATTCCCCGATCGAGGAGAAGTCATGCGCAAGTTTCTAGCTGTCGTCGCCTGGGAAACTGAAGTGTGGTGCGCCAGCGATCCGACCCATCTGATCCATTTCAATGGCATCCGTTTTCTTGGCCCTTACGCCAAATCGTAATTACCCATGTCCGTTGACCATTACGAAAACTTTCCGGTCGCGTCCATCCTGATGCCCAGGCGGCTGCGCCGTCCGGTCGCGGCGATCTATCATTTCGCCCGCGCGGCGGACGACATCGCCGACGAGGGCAGCCTCGCCGATGCCGGGCGATTGAATCAGCTCGACGCGTTCCGCGCCGAACTCGACCGCATCGCGGCTGGCGTGACACCAGCCACACCGCTGTTTCAGAATCTGGCTGCCGAGATACACGAACACACCTTGCCGATGCAGCCGCATTACGATCTGCTGGATGCCTTCGCGCAGGACGTGGTCAAGAAACGCTACGAAAATTACGACGAGCTGCTGGACTACTGCCGCCGCTCCGCCAATCCGGTCGGCAAGCTGCTGTTGCACCTCTACGGGGAGGCCACACCGGTCAATCTGGCGTATTCGGATGCCATCTGCACCAGTTTGCAACTCATCAACTTCTGGCAGGACGTCGCAAAGGACTGGGAGATCGGCAGGGTCTATCTGCCGCAGAACGAGTTGGCGCGATTCGCTGTCAGCGAACAACAGATCGCGCAACAGGTCTGCGATGAGCACTGGCGAGACTTGATGACTTTTCAGGTGGAACGTGCGCGCACCCTGATGTTGCAAGGCGCGCCGCTGGGCAGCCTGCTTAAAGGACGTATCGGTCTGGAGATGCGCATGATTATTGCGGGCGGTCTGCGCATACTGGACAAACTGGAGAGCGTTCAATACGATATGTTTCGCCATCGCCCGGTACTGCGGCCACTCGACTGGGTTATCATGCTGGCCAAATCAGCGCCCTACTCTTATTAAGTCATGACTCCAGACCAATACTGCCAGGACAAGGCTGCCGCCAGCGGCTCCAGCTTTTATTACAGCTTCCTTTTCTTACCCGGTGAAAAGCGTCGTGCCATCACCGCGCTGTATGCGTTCTGCCGCGAGGTGGACGACGTGGTGGACGAATGCACGGACGAGCAGGTCGCCCGCACTACGCTCAACTGGTGGCGCGGACAAGTCGCAGAAATCTACGCTGGCCGTCCGCAACACCCGGTAGCCCTGGCACTGGTGTCGGTCGTCAAACAATTCAACCTGCCACAGGAACACCTGCTGGAAATCATAGACGGCATGGAGATGGATCTGAACCAGCCGCGCTACAGCGATTTCAAGTCGCTGCAACTGTACTGCTACCGGGTCGCCTCGGTGGTCGGCCTGCTGTCGGTGGAGATATTCGGCTACAGCGACCGCCAGACGCTCAAGTATGCACATGATCTGGGGATAGCCTTCCAGCTCACCAACATCATCCGCGATGTCGGCGAGGACGCGCGGCGCAACCGCATCTATTTGCCGATGGACGAAATGAAACAGTTCGGCGTGACGGCAGCCGACCTTCTCAACGCAAACGAGAGCGAGAATTTCCACAAACTGATGGCTTTCCAGATTGAACGCGCACAACGCTTTTATCAGCAGGCACTGGCACAACTGCCCGAGGTTGATAAAAAGAGCCAGCGCACCGGCCTGATCATGGCGGCCATCTATCGCGCCACGCTGGACGAGGTCGTCAAGAGTGGTTGCCATGTCTTGAAAGAACGCGTCTCGCTCACCCCGCTGCGCAAACTATGGCTGGCCTGGATGACCTGGGCAAAATCCTGACCACGCCCATTCCTTACCTGGAAAGGGGGGTGGAGTGGGGCTAAAAAACGCCACCAAGCCAATGAATACCAGCCAATGAATACGATTGAAAATCTGAATATCGCCATCATCGGCGGCGGCTATGCGGGCATGGCGGCAGCGACAGCGCTTGCGGAGCGAGGCATTGCCGTCACGGTATTCGAGAGCGCCAGACAACCGGGCGGACGCGCGCGCGGCGTGGTGCAGCAAAACACGCAACTGGACAACGGTCAGCATTTACTTTTAGGGTGTTACCACCAGACGCTGAAACTCATCAAACAGGTCGGCGGCAATCTGGAGACGGATTTTCTGCGCCTGCCGCTGCAACTCGATCTGCATGGTCACTTTTCGCTCAAAGCCCCGCATCTGCCCGCGCCCTGGCACTTGCTGGTCGGCTTGCTTAAAGCACAAGGTTTAACGTGTAGGGAACGATTGCGTGCCGCCCGTTTCATGCTGGCACTGAGAAAAATAAAATTCATTATAAACAATGACATATCCGTATCCGAGTTTCTTGCACTGCACGGGCAAAATGCCGCGCTGGCCGAAAAACTCTGGGAACCGCTGTGCATTGCGGCGCTGAATACGCCTGCACCGATCGCTTCCGCGCAAGTGCTGCTGAACGTGCTGCGCGATGCGCTGAACCAGGAGCGCGCCGACAGCGATATGCTGATACCCAGCCTGGACTTCACCACCCTGTTCCCGCAACGCGCCGCCCGCTATGTCAAACAACACGGCGGGCATGTGTTGACCTCTTGCGGGGTCGAAAATTTGACGGTTGACGAAAGCGGCGTGGAGCTTGTCACCCGGCGTGGCAGCCTGTACTTCAGTCACGTCATCTGCGCCACCCCGCCCGTCGTCACCGCGAAATTACTGCGCCCGATTCCCGGACTCGCGCCCGTCATAGCAAAGATTGATGCCTTGCAGCACCAGCCCATTTATACCGTGTATCTGCGCTACCCCGCGTCTGTCAGGCTACCGCGCCCCATGCTCGGACTGCACCAGCGTGTCAGCCAATGGCTGTTCGACAAGGGACAGATTGCCGGACAACACGGTCTGATTGCTGCGGTCATCAGCGCGGAAGGTCTGCATCAGAACCTGTCCCACGACGAACTGGCGCAAAGGGTCATTGCCGAACTCGCTGAAGAATTTGCCATACGGGAGCAACCGGAATGGTACAAAGTCATCGCCGAACGACGCGCCACCTTCGCCTGTACGCCCAACCTGCAACGTCCCGACCAGCAAACCGCCCTGCCCCGTCTGTTTCTGGCAGGCGATTATACGGCGGGGGACTACCCCGCCACCCTGGAAGGCGCGGTACAAAGCGGGTTGCGCTGCGCGGCCTTGATCGCGGCCAGCGCCTCATAAATTGCGCTTGATAGCCCATTCGTGACACAATTCGCCGTTTACAGAATTGCCACTTTCATAAATTAACGCCATCCGTAGCTATCATGACAACCGAATCCAGCATCACCCAGCCCGAAAAAATGATCGGCGACCCCACTCAAGACGATAATCAAATCATCGCGGAACGTCGCGCCAAATTGGCAGAAATTCGCCGTGCGGGTGTCGCTTTCCCGAATGACTTCAAACGCGAACATCTGGCGGGCGAGTTACACGCCCAGTTTGACGAAATGTCGCATGACGACCTGGAAGCCGCGCAAATTGCCGTTGCCGTTGCCGGACGCATGATGTTGAAGCGCGTGATGGGTCGTGCCAGCTTTGCCACCTTGCAGGATATGAGCGGACGCCTCCAGTTGTTTATCAGCAACAACGACAGCGGCGAAGAAACCCATGCCGCATTCAAACGCCATGATCTGGGCGACATTCTCGGCGCAGTCGGCGTGTTGTTCAAAACCAAAACGGGAGAGCTGTCCGTGCGAGTGTCCAAGGTTCGCCTGCTGACCAAGTCGCTGCGTCCCTTGCCGGAAAAATTCCACGGCCTATCCGATCAGGAACAGAAATACCGCCAGCGTTACCTCGACCTGATCACCAATGAAGACGCGCGCAGCGTGTTCGTCAAGCGCACCCGGATCATCCAGGCGATCCGCGAATTCTTCATCAATGAAGGCTATCTGGAAGTGGAAACGCCGATGATGCACGCCATCCCCGGCGGTGCGTCGGCCAAGCCGTTCGAGACGCACCATAACGCGCTGGATATGAAAATGTTTCTGCGCATCGCACCGGAGCTGTATCTCAAGCGGCTGGTGGTAGGCGGGTTTGAAAAAGTCTTTGAAATCAACCGCAACTTCCGCAACGAAGGGCTTTCCACACGCCACAACCCGGAATTCACCATGCTGGAATTCTACGAGGCCTATCGCGATTACAAGTATCTGATGGATTTCACTGAAAGACTGTTGCGCGAAGTGGCGCAAAAAGTGCTGGGTTCGACGCAGATATGCTATCAGGGCAAGGCACTCGATCTCGCCCAGCCTTTCCATCGGCTGACCATGGTGCAGGCGATCCAGAAATACCACCCGCAATTCACCGACGCGCAACTGGCTGACCGCGATTTCGTGCTGGCCGAGTTGCAGGACTTGAAGGCCAAACATAATCCCAAGGATTGTCTGGGTGGCCTGCAACTGTCCCTGTTTGAAGAATTGTCCGAAACGCTGTTGTTTGAACCGACTTTCATTGTTGACTACCCGGTGGAAGTCTCCCCACTGGCGCGCAGCAGCGATGCCAATCCGGCGATCACCGAGCGCTTCGAGCTGTTCGTGCTGGGTCGCGAACTGGCAAACGGCTTCTCGGAATTGAACGATGCCGAGGATCAGGAAAGACGCTTTGATGCCCAAGTCGCTGCCAAGGATGCCGGCGACGAAGAAGCCATGTTCAAGGATGCCGACTATGTGCGCGCGCTGGAATACGGCCTGCCCCCGACCGCCGGCGAAGGGATAGGCATAGACCGGTTGATTATGATGCTGACCGACAGCAGTAGCATCCGCGATGTGATCCTGTTCCCGCAAATGCGCCCGGAATAATCCGGCTCCCAACCCCGGTGCGACTGCGTTGGCTTCCTCACGCCCGCCTTGCCGTGCATCGGCACCGGCTGGGTCGTTCGTTCGTCGCTGCCTTGTTTAACCTGCGCAATGGAGCTGGATTGTTATGACTGATGGCGATACCCGCGCACGTCTCTTGCCGCTTTACCCGATGTTGCGGGAACTGCCTGTCGTCGAGCTGGATGCGATTTTGGCAACAGCAAAGCGGATGCAGTTTCCGGCAGGCACGGTGATATTCGATGAAAACCAGCCTTGCCAAGGCTTCCCGCTGCTATTGTCCGGCAGTCTGCGCGTCATCAAATCCGCCAGCAACGGGCGCGAATTGCAACTGTATCGCGTCATCCCGGGCGAGAGCTGCATCCTGACCAGCAGTTGTCTGTTGGGTCACAATCCGTATCAAGCGCGCGGCATTGTTGAAGCACCGCTCGAAATGGTGATGTTGCCCGTCGCTGTTTTCCATCGTCTGCTCGGCCAATACGAAGCGTTCCGCAGCTATGTATTCCAGCTTTTTACCGAGCGCCTCACCGACATGATGGAACTGGTTACGGCGGTCGCCTTTCAAAAGCTCGATCAGCGTCTTGCCACCCTGCTGCTCACCAAGCCTGTTCCCCTGCACATCACCCATCAGGCACTCGCCGATGAACTAGGTTCGGCGCGCGAGATGGTCAGCCGCCTGCTCAAAGGTTTCGCCGAACAAGGCTGGGTCAAACTGGGGCGCGAACAAATCACCCTCACCGATATTGACGCACTGAAAAAATTCGCCGCGCTTT
>JAVHSF010000170.1:6268-9592 GCA_036172035.1 Gallionella sp.
CGCGAACAAATCACCCTCACCGATATTGACGCACTGAAAAAATTCGCCGCGCTTTGATTGATGACCCTGTGTGATTTTTGTCACAGACAGATGTCGCCAATTCCTTTATTCTGAACGCTCACCTAACCCGTCAAGGAGCAAAAAATGAACAAGAACGAAGGTAATATTGACCGCGCGCTGCGCGTCGTTGCAGGACTGGCACTGATTGCATTGACACTCACCGGCACGATAGGCATATGGGGTTGGATCGGCATCGTTCCCCTGCTCACCGGAATTTTCGGTATCTGTCCCGCCTATATGTTGCTGGGTATCAACACCTGCCCGATGAAAAAATAAGGCTGCCCGCTCTTGATAACGCCCGAAATGTTCCGGGCGTTTTTTCTTTCGACAGGAAATAAAATTAAAAAAATCATCGCGCTATCCATACATCTCGCATTCGGTGCGGCAACTGTCCATGCAGAAGAGTTGAATCAATACAGGGATGAAAGTCGTGCCGTAGCGATACCATTCTTGCAGCAACTGAAGGTCGCAAACAAAAAAGCGATCAGTGAAGGCGGCCTGGAGGCGGCCATCAGCGTCTGCAAAAACATTGCGCCGCAAATGAGCGGGGATATTTCCCGGCAGACAGGATGGAAAGTCACCCGCGTCAGTCTGAAAGTGCGCAACCCGCTGCTCGGCACACCCGACGCATGGGAACAAAAGCAGCTTCAGCTGTTTGCAACACGCGCCGCGCAGGGTGAAAAACCGGACACCCTGGAAACTGCGGAAGTCGTGCAGGAACCCGCCGGAAAATCATTTCGCTACCTGAAAGCTATCGCCCTGCAACCCGGTTGCCTGGCGTGCCACGGCGAACAGATACCCGAAAATATACAGGCGCGGCTGAAAGCCGATTATCCGCACGATCAGGCGACTGGTTACAGCGTGGGGCAGATACGCGGTGCGCTAAGTATCAAACGCCCGCTACCATGATCGTGACAAGGCTGACATGACCCTGATCGCCTTATGTCTGGGTGCGCTGGTCGGCGTGGTTCTCGCCCTGACCGGTGCAGGCGGCGGGATTCTGGCTGTTCCCGCCCTGACCCTGGGACTCGGATTTTCCATGACGCAGGCCGCCCCCGTCGCGTTGTTGACCGTCGCCAGTGCTGCGGCGACGGGCATGATGGGCGGCTTGCTGAAAGGCTATGTCAGAGTCCGCGCCGCCCTGCTGATTTCTGCCACGGGGATACTGGTCGCCCCGTTCGGTCAGCGTCTGGCTCACGTTCTGCCGGAACGCTGGCTGATCGGCCTGTTCGCCTGCGTCATGCTGGTCGTTGCGGCGCGCCTGTTTCTGACGGCTAGCCATCGCGCATCAGGCGACGTGGCGGCAACAATCAGCCGTTCCAAAACCTGCGTTATCAACACCCAAACAGGGCGCATAGACTGGAACGTGGAATCGTTTCTCAAGCTCGGCCTGATAGGCGTTCTATCCGGGATGGCAACCGGACTGCTCGGCGTAGGCGGCGGTTTCATCGTCGTTCCTGCGCTGTTGAGATGCAGCAATATCTCGATGAACGGCATCATCGCCACCTCCCTGATGGTAATCACGCTGATTTCCGGCGGCGCGGTTGTCGCGGCATTCATGGCAGGGAATCTGGCAGTATCCAAACCATCCCTGCTGTTTGTCGGCGCTGCGGTGGGCGGGATGCTATCGGGCAGACGGTTTGCCGAAAGCATTCCTGCGGCTCACCTGCAACGGGCATTCTCGGTTCTGGTTGCAGGCGTATCGCTCGCCCTGCTCCATAACATGATGTCCTGAACCCGCACGGGCATATCAGATATAGTCGAAAACAGGGTATCGGGAACGCTTATAATCGGCAGATGAAAAATTCCAGCCAAACAACGACCCTAACCCTGCAAGTCACCGGGATGCACTGTGGTTCATGCTCGGCGCGCCTGGAAAAAGTCCTGAATCAACTGCCGGAAGTCACCGCCTCGGTGAGCATCGCCACCGAAAAGGCGCATATCAGCTACAACCCCGATAAAACAGCGCTTGCCGGGTTGATTGCAGCTATTCAGGGCGCGGGGTTTGATGCCCATCCGTTGCGCGATTTCGCCGCCGAGAAACAGGCGCGCGCCGCCAAACTCAAGGCGCAGCAAAATCAGTTCGTTCTTTCCGTCCTGTTCACAGCGCCGTTACTGGTGGAGATGCTGCTGATGTTTGCGGGCATCCATTTCATGCTGCCGGACTGGCTGCAATTTGCGCTCGCCACCCCGGTGCAATTCTGGATAGGACGGCGTTTTTATAGCGGTGCATGGAGCAGTCTGCGCAACGGCGGCGCAAACATGGATGTACTGGTTGCACTGGGAACCAGCGCCGCCTATCTGATGAGCGTTGCAGTATTGTCGTTCGGACTGGATCAGCCGCTTTACTTCGAGGCAAGCGCCACATTGATTACGCTGGTATTGCTGGGCAAGCTGCTGGAAGCGCGTGCCAAGGGTCGCGCTTCCAGCGCGCTGGAAGCATTGATTGACCTGCAACCCAAGCAGGCTCATGTCGAGAAAAACGGCGTGATGCAGGAGGTAGCGGTCGAGCAGATACAACCGGGCGACGTATTTCTGGTACGACCCGGCGAAAGCGTGCCAGTGGATGGCATCGTGCTGGAAGGTTCGTCCAGTCTGGACGAAGCCATGCTCACGGGCGAAAGTCTGCCGCAAGGCAAACGCCCCGAAGACAAGGTGTATGCCGCCACGCTCAACCAGCACGGCCTGCTGAAATGCCGCTCACTGGCGGTGGGTTCGCATACCCAACTCGCCGCCATCATCCGGCTGGTCGAGCAGGCGCAAGGCTCCAAGGCTAACATTCAACGACTGGCCGACCGCATTTCCGCCATATTCGTCCCCGTGGTGGTTCTCATCGCACTGCTCACCCTGGCCGTGTGGTGGATGCTGGGCAGCGGCTTTTCCACGGCGCTGATCAATGCCGTGGCGGTGCTGGTCATCTCCTGCCCCTGCGCGCTGGGGCTGGCGACCCCGACCGCGCTGGTAGTCGCCACCGGACGCGCCGCTCAAGCGGGCATCTTGATCAAGGATGCCAACGCGCTGGAGCGCGCGCACGCACTCTCGGTACTGGTGGTAGACAAAACCGGCACGCTGACCGAGGGTAAGCCGGTTGTCACCGACGTGCTGCCCGCTCCCCTCTCTCCCGACGCTCTGATGGAACAACTGGCCATTCGACCAAACCCGAAAGCGAACAAGTCGCTGGTTATCCCGCAAGCAGGCGAGAGAGAGGATGAACTGCTGCAAATAGCGGCAAGTCTGGCGCAAGGTTCTACCCACCCGTTGTCG
>JAVHSF010000170.1:9692-20312 GCA_036172035.1 Gallionella sp.
TGAACTGCTGCAAATAGCGGCAAGTCTGGCGCAAGGTTCTACCCACCCGTTGTCGCGCGCCCTGCTCGATCAGGCGCAAGCCCGGCAAGTGTCAGCCCTAACAGCCGTGAACATCAGCGAATTATCCGGTCTGGGATTGCGCGGCGAGATAGCGGGACAGGCTTGCCTGCTGGGTTCCCCCGCCTTCGCCAGCCAGCAAGGCTTGACGATCGCCGAACAGCCGATACTGGGTTTACAGCAGCAGGGCAAGACTGTGATCGTGATCGCACGCGAGAACACGCTGTTGGGCTACATCGCAATTGCCGATCAACTGCGCGCCAGCAGCCGCACTGCGGTCGCAAAATTGACCGCGATGGGCATATCCGTGGTGATGATAAGCGGCGACAACCACGCCACCACACAAGCCATCGCCGCACAGGCGGGGATCACCGGGTTTCGCGCAGAAGTGTTGCCGCAGGACAAAACCGCCCTGGTGGAATCGTTGAAGACAGGCGGCGTATTGGTGGGGATGGCGGGCGACGGCATCAACGACGCGCCCGCGCTGGCCGCCGCCGATGTCAGCTTTGCCATGAAGAGCGGCAGCGACATCGCCATCGAAGCCGCCGACATCACCTTGATGCAGAGCGATCTGATGAGTGTGGTGGACGCGATTTCCCTGTCGCGCGCCACCCTTGCCAAAATACGCCAGAATCTGTTTTTCGCCTTCGCCTACAACATCCTGGGCATTCCTCTCGCCGCTGCCGGCATGCTCAATCCAGTGATTGCCGGTGCTGCAATGGCCTTGAGTTCAGTGTCGGTCGTCAGTAATGCACTGCTACTAAAACGCTGGAAACACGTCCGCTAAAAGTCGGTTATTGCAAATTACGCGGCCATATCATCCAGTGCTTTGTGCATCGCCGCAAAGATCAGCTTGTCGGCAGCGCGTTGGTCTATTTCAGGAATATCCCAACCAAAAATTCTGCGATATTTTTCAACCAGATCACTCATGTCCGCCGTCATTTCACTGCGGTACGCTTCCAGTTCAATCTGTTCCATTTCCTTCATGGCAGTTCCTTTTCAACAAAACGATTATTCCCGGATGATGTCGCACTTTGCCCTGGCTGCGGCAGTCAATAGCTCAATCAAGGGCGACTTCCGATTAACCCTATATGGCATCACCCGCAGACGGGAGGATCGGCGGCTTGCCAACTCTCGTGCCTTGGGAGGGCGGTCGCGGCCGCAACAACCACACAACATCAGTTTGGTTTCAGCAATTCCTCAAATTGTTCGACCGGAACCGGGGTGGCTGCAACTGCAATGCCCGTTAGAGTGGAATTGCAGGCATGGTAATCAAAATTTCGAAAAAATATCGAATGGAATCGGGTGCGGCTGTACAATTTTCGGCGGTTGAGTGGTAGACTTTGCCGACTGCAATGCGCAGCCACCCATTAACGAAGGTTTTCACTGAGGAATTAACATGAATAGAAAAGAACTGATTGATGCTTTGGCCGAAAAAACGGGAAGCACAAAAATTGCCGCTGAACACAACATCGCAGCTCTGATTGAAATCATTGGCGAAACACTGGGCAAAGGCGACAATATTGCACTGGTTGGGTTCGGCACATTCGAAGTCCGCGAACGTGCTGCACGCGTCGGACGTAATCCGAAGACAGGAAAAGAACTGAAAATCAAAGCATCAAAAGCCCCCGCTTTCAAAGCTGGCGCGACACTCAAAGCAGTCGTAAACGGCACAAAGTAATTTGTTGGCTATATCGGTCTTCGTTGAAGGCTGGTATAGCCACGCAACAATCCTCGAAAATCCCGCAACAATCCTGCCAACCCGGCCTGCGATTCATTTAGCCTGCGGTTCATTTGAACAATTTCCACCACAGATTGAAATGCCCTGTTGAAATGCCCGGTCGAAGCTATTTACCGACCACCTTTGTAGCCATCTGGCAACGGCTTGAATCAACTACAATCTTGCGCACGAATAATCAGATCATTCAATTTTTACCGATCCAGATTTTCTTGCAGCCACTTGGCGCGAAGACTCAACTGCGGCCATTCATGGAAGTCATTTTCGACAATTTGACTGTCTGCCAGGGTTGTAGCTGATCCCAGGTGAAACGCCACTCCCAATTCCCCATGGAACTGCCGGGCAGGTTCATGCGATACTCTCCCGGCAGGCACAAAACATCCTGCATTGGAAATATAACGGTATTCGCCACTGATCCAGACAGCGCGCCCATCATGTCCCAGGGAACGTCAATCACTTCCCTGCCGAAATATTGCCGCACAAAGCTCTTTTCCCTGTCCGAGGCGGTATTCCACCAACCCAGCATGGTGTCGTTATCATGCGTGCCGGTATAGGCAATCGTATTGGCAATGTAATTGTGCGGCAAAAAATAATTGGAATTATCTTCGGCAAAGGCGAATTGCAGGATGCGCATACCCGGCAGCTCAAATTTATCACGCAGTTCGGCTACGTCCGGGGTGATGACACCCAGGTCTTCGGCAATAATAGGTAAGTCCACGAAGGCTTTTTTGAATGCGTCGAACAGTTTGCTACCCGGTCCTGGCAACCATCTGCCATTGATCGCCGTGCTTTCATTGGCTGGCACCGCCCAATAAGCAGCAAAGCCCCGAAAATGATCTATGCGCACCTGATCAAAATTGCGTAGCGCGTATTGCAAACGCCGCAACCACCAGGCGTAGCCCGTCTGTTCATGGGCATCCCAGCGATACAGCGGGTTTCCCCATAATTGTCCTGTCGCGCTAAAATAATCGGGCGGCACACCCGCGACAGCCATCGGATAACCGCCTTGATCAAGCTCAAAAAGATCGGGGTGTGCCCACACATCAGCACTCTGATAGGCGACGAATATCGGCACATCACCTATAAATCGAACTCCGCGCTCATTGGCATACTGTTTCAATTCTCTCCATTGGCGAGCAAAACACCATTGGCAGAATTTCCAGAAATTGACTTGTTCGACGCATTCCACTTCCAGACGGCGCAGGGCTTCCGTCTCCCGGTTAGCGAGTGCGACTGGCCATTGATTCCAGTTGCGACCTTCTTGCTGCTCAGAAATCGTCTTGAAAAGCGCGTAATCGTTCAACCATTCACGTTCAGCCATGCAAAACTCTGAATAGGCACTATGCATAACCTCATTGCCACTGACAAAGAACTGCTTGGCAGCACGACGCAAACGCTCTACTCGAAACGACTTCTGCAATTCATAATCCACCCGATCCTGACGAAATTCCGGATCAGGGATCAGGTCTTCCGGTAACAGCCACCCCTGATGCGCCAAATCGAGAATATCTATCATCAGCACGCTACCCGCAAACGCCGAGGAACTCATATAGGGAGAATTCCCCGGCCCTATTTCACCCAAAGGCAGCACCTGCCAATAAGTTTGCCCGGCACCTGCCAGCCAGTCTACGAAAAGATAGGCATTGGAACCCAGATCGCCTGCGCCAAACACACCCGGTAGAGAAGTTGGGTGCAACAGTATCCCGCTAGTGCGTTCATCAATCATAACAATCTGATTTCTATAAAATATTTTTTACTTTAAAAAAATTTATGGCGCTTATTCCGTCGCCCGTCGCATCGCCCCGCTCACTTCGGTTGCTCCAACATGCCCACGGCTGACTGGTTCGGATAATGCTTGAGGTGATGCCAACTTCAGCAAACGATAAAGTTCGGTCAAATTGTGGCGATACAGATGGTCAAAGCTGGCAACCGAGTTGGACGGGTTGTAATCGCCAAACCACCAGAACCAATCGGAACTTTCGCAGGAGCAAAGTTGTTTCTCGGCAGCAGCCTGCTCACTCTCGCTGAGACGGCCACTGGACATGACAATGTCGTAACTTTGTTTGGCTTCGCAAAGCAGGTCCCAGGCACGATTTTTATCCTCACAACCTATCCACGTCGAAAAGTTGCCATAAACCCAACTGCCTGCGGCAATAGTCGGCAAGCTGGCAAGATGAGCCAGGTCGGTGCGTATTGGGCTTAACTTTATATAATCCCCATAAGTATTAGTATGAATCTTGGGATGTGTTTCAAGCTGGGCATACAGCTCATCCAGGAAGTAATAACCGTTATAGGGATAGTATTCCCAGGCATTCTCGCCATCCAGAATCACGCTGACTACGGGCGTTTCACCGTCGGGTGCATTTTTGGCGATATTTTTCAGCTGGGCAACAAAGTGCAGTGCCGCATCCTTGCCGTGCCAGCGTGAATATTCAAAACCAATCAAATCGGACAACTTGTCATCACGAAAAAAACACTGCAAACCGTCCGCACCTTTTTCCAGGGTGTAAGGGCGATACAAATATTGATTGCGTTCGGGAACGTCCTGATGCGACTTGCGCAGGCTGTTGACCAACACGCCCTCCCCGCTGGCGGCCCAGCCACACCCCTGTTCGGCAAACACTTCCAGAGTCTCGTCCGAAATAGACCCCTCAGCTGGCCACATGCCTTTGGGCTCGCTACCAAACCGCGCTTTATGACTCTCCTTCGCCAACTGGATATGGCGAATAACACGCAATCTTCCCTTCGGGTAGTGCGGTGACTTGGGTTGGGGGGCATCCGGCATCGCTTCTTTAGCGCTGTTGAAATCAATCAGCAGCGGTGACAAGGGATGATAATGCGGCGTAGCAGATATTTCTACCTGACCGGAATCGGACAGCCGACGATAACGTGGAATGATATCGCTCGTCAGTTCACCAATCAAATCAAATAGTTCCTTGCGATCTTCATAGCTGAACCCCATCCCTTTGGTCATCAAGCGCGGCACCAGTTCATGCTCGCGACGCACGCTTTCGCCGCACCAGGCCAGGTGATACCAGGTCAACAGGTCAGCAATGTACTGTTCAGACAAATAATCCAGCGCAGACTCGCCATTTTTTTGCAAACTCTGGAACATATCCCATAGCAGACTGTAGGCCGGATAGGGCGCAATCATTTTGGCGTGATCGCTCTTAAAACATGCATCCAGCGTGAATTTACGCTGATCCGCCGACAATTCACGCGAATTGTTGTGTACCAGCAAGCGCAACAAGGGATCGCGTATGTTGCCGCTGGCAAACTGGTCAGCGTAATCTTCCAACTGGTCGAGCAGGATGGGTACAAAATTGACTACGGCACGCATCTTGGGATGGCGCTCAAAGTGGTACGCCATGTCGGTGTAATCTTTGATGGCATGCAAATAAACCCACGGCAACACAAAATCGCCGCTGGAATAATCACGGTAATCCGGCTGATGCATATGCCAGAGAAAAACTAGATCGAGGGATTTTTTCATGAGAAAACCCCGCCGTTTTAGGGTGGGGGTGGATTTGACTTTAAATTAACGAACGCTGTGCAAAATTTGTCCGAGCATATCTGGAGTAACCAGCGTTATACCATTCTCGCTAACGTGAAAATGTTTACGATCCTGATCCAGGTCAACACCGATTTCCATGCCATCCGGAATCGCACAACCCTTATCCACAATCACGCGTTTCAGGATGACATTCCGCCCCACACTCACCTCAGGCAACAACACGGAATCTTCGATAGTCGAATAACTGTTGACACGCACATTGGAGAACAACAGTGAATTCTTCACCATCGAACCGCTGACGATACACCCGCCGGAAACCAGCGAATCAACTGCGATACCACGCCGTCCCGGTTCATCAAACACAAATTTGGCTGGCGGCAATTGTTCCTGGTGCGTCCAGATCGGCCACTCCTGATCGTACATATTCAGTTCGGGAACAACTTTGGTCATTTCCATGCTGGCCTCCCAGTAGGAATCAATCGTTCCAACATCGCGCCAATACGGTGTCTTATCTTCGCCCATACCCACGCAACTGTACTCGAAACTTTGCGCAAAAACCCGATATTTTTCAACCAGATGCGGTATCAAATCCTTACCGAAATCATGGCTGGAACCCGGCATGTCGGCATCGCGGATCAACTGTTCGATCAGGAACTGGGTATTGAATACATAAATCCCCATACTGGCAAGCGACATGGCAGGATTGCCGGGAATCGAAGGTGGATTGGCAGGTTTTTCAACAAACTCAACCACGCGAGACTCATCGTCCACCCCCATTACGCCAAAGGCATATGCTTCGGCAACCGGCACTTCCAGGCAAGCCACGGTCATATCCGCATTTTTTTCCACATGGGATGCCAACAATTTGCCGTAGTCCATTTTGTAAATGTGATCACCTGCCAAAATCACGATGTACTCGCACTTTGAGCCGCGAATGATGTCAAGATTTTGGAACACCGCATCGGCTGTACCCTGATACCACTGGTCTTCGCTGATGCGCTGCTGCGCTGGCAGCAAGTCGAGATACTCGCCGAACTGACCATTCAGGAATGACCAACCACGTTGAATGTGCTGGATCAGACTGTGAGATTTATATTGTGTCGCCACGCCGATGCGGCGTATGCCTGAATTGACGCAATTGGAGAGAACGAAATCAATGATGCGGAATTTTCCGCCAAATGGAACGGCGGGTTTGGCACGCCAGTCCGTCAATTCGTGCAACCGACTACCGCGCCCCCCGGCCAGTACCATTGCATAGGTATTCTTGGTCAAACGACTTACGAAACGTGGTTCAGATTCTTCCACCGCCAAATGTGACTTATTTTTCAAATAACCCAACTCAACACTCATTCTCGTCTCCCCAGTGATAATTACCTTAATTGACCGTCCTATTATCATTTATAATCATTTCACTTCACAAGAACTATTAACAAAATAAAGGGAATTTAAAGTGAATAAACTAATTGAATCTCTGTTGCATACCCGCCTCCATGACCCCTTCGCTTTACTCGGTCTTCATCGTGAAGAAAACGAATGGGTCATTCGCGTTTATGAACCTTACGCATCGCAAGTAACCCTGCTAGGCAACACTGACAATAAGTTATTCAAAAAAATAAATCCCGCTGGCCTGTTTGAATGGCGAGGCTTGACTGCACCGCCACAACCCTATCGCGTACGCGTCAACGAAGGCACGGCATCGCGCGACATTCATGATCCCTACCAGTTCCCGTCAAACATTTCCGAGCAGGATCTGTACCTATTCGGCGAAGGCAGGTTGAATCAGGGTTACCGCATGTTCGGTTCGCATCCTGTTGAAATTGACGGGGTAAAAGGCGTACGTTTCGCCGTCTGGGCACCCAATGCCGAACGCGTCAGTGTGGTGGGCGAATTCAACAACTGGGATGGTCGTTTGCACTTGATGCGTTCACATGGTTCCAGCGGCGTTTGGGAAACTTTTATTCCCGGAATCAAGCAACACGCCTTGTACCGTTACGAAATTCGTAATCGTCAATCCGGTAACGTACTGACAAAAACCGACCCCTACGCGCAAGGCTACGAGTTGCGACCCGGCACGGCAGCACTTGCCGCAGCAGCCAACCAGCATCAATGGAAAGACGATGCCTGGCTGCAAAAACGCGGCCAATGGGACTGGCTGCATGGCGCCATCAACATCTACGAAGTTCATCCCGGTTCATGGAAGCGCCATCCCGATGGCCGTTTTTATACCTACAGCGAATTGGCCGCCGACCTGGTTCCTTATGTACAAGGGATGGGCTACACGCACATCGAGTTCATGCCGGTTACCGAACACCCGCTGGATGATTCCTGGGGCTATCAATGTACCGGTTACTTCGCCGCTTCCAGTCGTTTTGGTTCACCCGACGAATTGCGTTATCTGATTGACACCTGCCACCAGGCTGGAATCGGTGTCATTCTCGACTGGGTACCCGCACACTTTCCTCAGGATAGCTGGGCGTTGGCGCGCTTTGACGGCACGGCCTTGTATGAACACGAAGATCCGCGCCTGGGTCTTCACAAGGACTGGGGTACCTGCATTTTCAATTTTGGTCGCAGCGAAGTTAAATCTTTCCTGATGTCCAGCGCACATTACTGGCTTTCCGAGTTCCATTTTGATGGTCTGCGTGTGGACGCGGTCGCCTCAATGCTATATCTGGACTACTCGCGCAAGGCAGACGAATGGATACCGAACAAATACGGTGGTCGTGAAAACCTCGAAGCAGTGGACTTTTTGCGCCAGATGAACGTCATGGTGCATGAGGAGTTTCCCGGTGCCCTGACCATGGCTGAAGAATCCACCGCCTGGCCGGGTGTCTCGCGCCCGGTCTATCTGGGAGGACTGGGTTTCTCGGTCAAATGGAACATGGGCTGGATGAACGACACCCTGAAATATTTCCAGAACGATCCGGTGCACCGTCGTTATCACCATAACCAGCTGACTTTTGGACAGATTTACGCCTACAGCGAAAACTTCGTGATGCCGTTTTCGCACGATGAAGTGGTACACGGGAAAGGCTCGCTGTTGTCAAAAATGCCCGGCGATGCCTGGCAGAAATTCGCCAACTTGCGTCTGCTGCTGACTTATCAAATGACCAGCCCCGGCAAGAAGCTCAACTTTATGGGCAACGAGTTTGCGCAGGGGCGCGAGTGGCAATCGAAGTGGGAGCTGGAATGGTGGCAGTTGCGCGAAGAATATCATCGCGGGATGCAAAATCTGGCACATGACTTGAACGATCTTTACCGCACCTTGCCCGCCCTGCATGATCTGGATTTCCAGTCGGAAGGTTTTTCCTGGATAGATTGCAATGACGCAGAAAAATCGGTGTTGTCCTTCCAGCGTCGTGCGCGCGATGGTTCCAGTGCCGTTATCGCACTGAATTTGACCCCCGTACCTCGCCAGCATTATCGCATCGGCCTGCCCTCTCTCGCCAAATATCGCGAAGTGATGAACAGCGACTCGAACTATTACGCGGGTAGCAACCTCGGCAATGCCGGTCTGATCCAGGCGGAAACCATGCCATGGATGGGGCTGCCCTACTCTGCCGAAATTTCTCTGCCGCCACTGGCAGGTGTGATTCTGGTACCGGAAGCGTAATTTTATTCCTGTGAATTCCCATCTCAGGGCGAGGTGGGAATTTGTTGAAATTGATCTGAGGTAAAAGCATGTCCAAACTCACACAATCCGATGCCTGGAAAGCACTGAGTGTGCATTACACAACGATTCAACAGCAATGCATGCGCCAAATGTTTCAGGATGATCCGGCGCGTTTTGATAAATTCTCGATAAAATTTGGCAGTTTGCTGTTTGACTATTCGAAAAATCGTATCACGGAAGAAACGCTGCAACTCCTGGTTGCATTAGCGAATCAAGCTAATGTACCCGCCTATATCGAGCGCATGTTCGCCGGCGAAAAAATCAATATTACCGAGCAGCGTGCCGTCCTGCATACCGCGCTGCGCAACCGTTCAGGCCGTCAGGTTTTGGTCAACGGCAAGGATGTGATGCCCGATGTGCTGCGCGTGCTGGCGTTGATGCGGAAATTCTCCGATGCCGTGCGCAACGGACGACATCGCGGTCATACCGGAAAAGTCATTACCGACATCGTCAACATCGGTATCGGCGGCTCTGACCTCGGCCCGCTCATGGTATGCGAAGCACTTAAACCCTATGCCAGCCCGAATCTGCGCGCCCACTTTGTTTCCAACGTAGATGCCACACAACTCTTCGAGACACTGAAAAAACTGGACGCAGAAACCACCCTGTTTATCGTCAGCTCAAAAACCTTCACTACCCAGGAGACCCTGACCAATGCCCGCTCGGCACGGGCATGGCTAGTTCGGCAACTGGGCGATGAGCTGGCCGTCGCACAGCACTTTGCCGCCGTCTCAACCAACCTCAGAGCGACTGCCGCATTCGGTATCAACCCCGACAATGTCTTTGAATTCTGGGATTGGGTGGGTGGTCGTTATTCCCTGTGGTCGGCTATCGGTTTACCCATTGCAATATTTGTCGGCATGGATAACTTTGAAGCCTTGCTGGGCGGCGCGCATGAGATAGATGAGCATTTTCGCCATGCGCCGCTGGACAAAAACATCCCTGTGCTAATGGGACTGCTAGGCATCTGGTACGGCAACTTCTTTGCTTGCAGCTCGACCGCCGTGCTGCCGTATGACCAGTATCTGCATCGCTTTGCCGCCTATCTGCAACAACTGGAAATGGAAAGTAACGGCAAGGGCGTGGATCGCGAGGGCAATCCGGTTGATTACGATACCGGCATGGTCGTCTGGGGCGAGGCGGGAACAAACGGTCAACACGCTTTCTATCAGCTGCTGCACCAAGGTACACGCATGATACCGGCAGACTTTTTGGCACCGTTACACAGCCAAAATCCGCTGGGAGAACATCACGCGATTCTGCTCGCCAACTGCTTCGCACAAACTGAAGCGTTAATGGTCGGCAAAACAGCAGCAGAGGCGCGCGCCGAACTGCTGTCGCAAGGCCTGCAAGGGGCAGAGCTGGAAACCTTGTTGCCGCACAAGGTATTCACCGGTAACAAACCCACCAATACCCTGCTGTTCGACCAGCTCGATCCACACGCATTAGGCATGTTGGTCGCCCTCTATGAACACAAGGTATTCGTGCAAGGCATCATCTGGAACATCAACTCGTTCGATCAATGGGGAGTTGAACTGGGCAAGCAACTGGCGGGGAAAATTCTGCCGGAATTACTCGATGCATCGGTCAGCTCACCGCATGACAACTCAACCCGCAGCCTGATTGACTATTACCACC
>JAVHSF010000170.1:20412-22332 GCA_036172035.1 Gallionella sp.
CTGCACGGATATTGAAAGGCAACAGGACCATCCGGTTCGGCATGGATGAACTGATGAACGAACGGATCGTCCGAGGCCAGCATTTGTGCCGTTTCGCCTTCTGCCACGACCTTTCCGTCATGAATAAAGTAAACGTAATCCACGATTTTGAGTGATTCGGAAATGTCGTAAGTTACCACCACCGAAGTCACGCCCAGCGCATCGTTCAAACGGCGGATGAGGTTGGCGATGGTGTTGAGCGAAATCGGATCCAGACCGGCGAAAGGCTCGTCGTAAATAATCAGCGTGGGATCGAGTGCAATCGCCCTGGCCAGCGCCACACGACGTTCCATACCGCCCGACAAATCTCCGGGCATCAGATCGCGCGCGCCGCGCAGCCCCACCGCCTGCAACTTCATCAGCACCAGATCGTGGATCATCTGCTCGGACAAATCGGTATGTTCGCGCATCGGGAAGGCGATGTTGTCGTAAACCGACAAGTCGCTGAACAGCCCGCTCACCTGAAACATCATGCCCATCTCACGGCGCAGGGCATACAGATCATCGTTGCCGAGCTGGTGTACCGTCTTACCCAGCACCTTGACGCTGCCGCTATCCGGTTTGAGCTGGCCGCCGATCTGATGCAGCAGCGTACTCTTGCCGCACCCGCTCACGCCCAGTATCGCGACCACCTTGCCGCGCGGGATATTGAGATTGATGCCGTCGAGTACCTTGCGTTCGCCGTAGGCGAAATGCAGATCGCTGATTTCGACCAGATTGTCCGTTGCCGCCTTGTTCGCGGTTCGATTTTCAGATGAATGTGCCAATATCTTTCCTTGCTTACGCCCCATCGAGAGGCGCGGATGTTATCATTTTTCAAGGCGCAAGGCGTATTGCCATGCGCCCCTACCTTACGACAGCAGCCATATGACCCCATCCGCACCAACCATCCTGCAAGACATATTCGGTTACGCCACATTTCGCGGCGAACAGCAGGCGATTGTCGAACAAATAGCCCGGGGCGGCGATGCGCTGGTTCTGATGCCGACCGGCGGCGGCAAATCCTTGTGCTACCAGATTCCCGCACTGTTGCGCCCGGGGGTAGGTATCGTGGTGTCGCCGCTGATCGCGCTGATGCAGGATCAGGTAGATGCCCTGCTCCAGCTCGGCGTGAAGGCGGCCTATCTGAATTCCAGCCTGTCTGCCGAGGCGGCACGCGAGGTGCAACGACAACTCATGCGCGGCGAACTCGAACTGCTTTACGTCGCGCCGGAACGATTGTTGATGCCCAAATTTTTGGCTCTGCTCGAACAATTAAACGCGTCCCCACCCCCCGGCATCGCCTTGTTCGCGATAGACGAGGCGCATTGCGTATCGCAGTGGGGACACGACTTCCGCCCGGAATACCGCGAACTGACGGTATTGCAACAACGTTTCCCGTCCGTGCCGCGCATCGCACTCACCGCCACGGCGGATGCGCCGACGCGGCGCGAGATCGTCGAGCGGCTTTCGCTGGAAAGCGCACGCCAATTCGTCTCCAGTTTCGACCGTCCCAACATCCGTTACCGGGTTACACTAAAATCAAATGCAATCAAACAGTTGCATGACTTTATTGACAAGGAACATCGAGATGATGCGGGGATCATCTATTGCCTGTCGCGCAAGCGTGTCGAACAAACGGCGGACTGGCTGAAAGAACACGGCTGGGATGCGCTGCCTTACCATGCGGGTTTGGATACGGCGACGCGCGCCGCCAACCAAAGCCGTTTCCTGCGCGAAGAAGGGGTGGTGATGGTCGCCACCGTGGCATTCGGCATGGGCATAGACAAACCCAACGTGCGCTTCGTCGCCCATCTCGATTTGCCCAAGAGCATGGAAGGCTATTATCAGGAAACGGGGCGCGCAGGTCGCGACGGTCTGCCCGCCGATGCGTGGATGGCG
>JAVHSF010000171.1:0-1120 GCA_036172035.1 Gallionella sp.
AAGCAGACAGACCAACACGAGATCCGCCCATCGGCCACAACATCACCAATTTAGCGGCTCCGATACCGCCAGTTGCAATTGCACCACCGCCGTTTGTAGCGAATTCAGACAAGAAACCTGCATTCTCAGAAACGCGACCGCCGAAGAATAAAGACAATTCGCCGCCTTGACCAGGAACGCCCCACTTAGCATTCTTGCCGCCCGCGTTAGATTCATTCTGGAGGTAAGCAGAAGCCAACACAGCCATATTCAGACGATCAGGGATAGACAGATGTTCGCCTTCTACTTTTTCCTGCGCGCCCATCATGGTGAAACCAGAGGACTTGAATGCACGACCAAAGCCATTCAGCAATGGGAAGTGTTGGAAGTGGCAAGCAGAGCAAGCCATGCCGGTTTGACGTGCGAACACTGGAACAGCAGAAGCTTCCGGTGCGAACGCTACTGCGGCCATTACGCCAGCCAGAGAGAGAACGATTTTTTTCATGATTTAGTCCTTGGATTAAAGTTTGAAGTGATTGCAAGACCTCCCTGCCTTCACTAGGTGCGCACTCTATACAAGCGCACCCGACACTGTCAAAAATAAAAACTCATATTGTTGTTTTTTTGCAACAGATAAGAAACTGGGCGAATGGGGAGTTGTGAGTAGTAAGTGGTAAGTGGAAAAAACCGAGCGGCACATTTTCCTTGCACCTTACACCTCCGTGTTAAGGTATTATCCGAACTCGAAATACTGAATTCTGCCCTATCGATCAAAAGGAAAAACCATGAGTACGATGATAATTGAAGTGTACGACGCCTTCAAATCTGCGGGTGCAACAGAAGAAAAGGCGCAGGCTGCAGCCAAAGCGATTGCTGACTACGACAATCGTTTTAACAAAGTGGAAGCGGAACTCGGTACGATCAAAGGTGAGCTGTCAGCACTCAAAATGATGGTGGGAATAGTCATTGCATTAAACATGGCAATCATCGGCCTGATCGTAAATACGATAATCACCAAGTAAACAATGTCATTGATGAAACCACTAGCCATTCCACTAAGCCAGCAAGCTGGCAAGTGGCTGGTTATCCCGCGCAGGCGGGAATCCAGGCAAATAAAGATTCCGCGTAGCGGACGAAATCA
>JAVHSF010000172.1:0-1117 GCA_036172035.1 Gallionella sp.
CTGACCTTACGCACTCTTCAACCTCTGTAATTCCATGAAGGCCATTTGATTGGCACGAATAAGGAGTTTGGTTCTGAGTGCGAAATGATTCAAAGCGTGTTTGATTTTAAGGCATTCAAGCTTGAATACCGAATAAATTGCCATAAACACGTGGTTAGCTTGGGTTTTAATCGTCTTGGTCGGCGATTTAGCCAAAGCGGCATTCGATTTAAGCGACTTATGAAACTCTTCAACTTTCCACCGTTTTTGGTAGATCATTGCGACGGTATCGCCATCAAGCGTTGTGTCGGAACAGACCAGAGTAAGCTCACCCGTACTTCCGTCTTTGTTTGTAAAGACTCGTCTAACCAAAAGGATTTCTCTTTCATATCCTTTGAGATAGCCTCGTATGGATTGCTTATCCGATAATACCACTTCACTCACCCGGATAAAGCGTCCTTGATATTTTTCTTCGAGTGTTGGAGCAAATAGCCGATTGTCTTTCAAGGCTGCAATAAATCCTTTTTTGTGTTTGACGATAAACTCGAAGTTCTCGGTTGCGGCAAACCAGCTGTCCATGAGCACAAACCGAAACTTCAGTTGATTTACAAGGCATGTTTGAATCATCTCACGCATTAGCTCATTTTTGGTAACGGTACTTTTTCGTTTCTCTTGTTTGCTCACAAGATCACAAAAATGAATCGGCTTACGGATAATCTCATAAGCTACTGGCACAGCGGTATCATTGCTATAGTAAAGAGCATTTAGAATATTCAACCCCTTGACACTCCGTCCTTTGGTATGATCGAAGTGGTAGCACATCATTTCACTTTCATCCGTCCATGCTTTTTCTTGCACCGTGTCATCGAATATCAAACATCCATCCTCTGATTCGATCTCCCGTACTGTTTTCTTGATCATCATCCACAATCGCTTAGAATCAAACTCCTCTGAACTCAAAAATCGAGTCACTTGGTCATGACTGACTTCATTATCCATCATCGCTGATAATCCTGTCGCCGTAGCTGCACCGCTGTTGCTGATTAAATAGTCCGTATAAAGTTCAAGGTAGTCTGTTTTCATGCTCCATCATAAGCACATTGTGTGCCTTGATAGTTTTTACTGCGTAAGGTCAGTT
>JAVHSF010000173.1:0-5143 GCA_036172035.1 Gallionella sp.
TTAGAACTGGTAAACCGCGCCTACGCTCACGACATTGGCGTTAGCGTTGCTCTTGACACCGATCGCGGTGCTGGTGGCAACGGCGTAACGATCCCAAACCAGACGCAGACCCAGGTTTTGGCTGACGTTGTACTGTGCGCCCAGACCATATGTCACCCCGGTGCGCGTCGCGCCAAAGTTGCTGGCGGTAAGGCCAGCCGTCTTGGTCTTGGCACTGGCAACGCCCAGCTTACCCAACAATTCAAAGCTGTCTGACAATGGCAGGATACCCACTGCGACCAGGCTCAACGCGTCGGCTTTGGTGGTATTGCCAGCCACGTCGGTAGCCTTGCCCAAGCCGGTGAACTGTGCTTCGACGGCCAGATTTTTGTTGTACTGATACCCTGCCAAGCCACCGTAAATAAATTCGGATTTCTTGGTTAGCGCAGCAGCGGAAGGCGTAGCACCCGGCTTGCCGTTACCCAGGGTAACCCCTGCGTAAAAACCTTCATCGGCAGCAAAGGCAGGCGCAGCAACGACGGCGGACAACAAAACAACAGCAGCAATTTTCTTCATATAAATCCTCAAAATGATGTTTAACCAAGGTACAGCGGGCGATATGAACGTGCCTTCCGAAATAAGTTCACTTTTCCATCCCCATTCTTTTTCGGTTTGAAACCCCGGCCTTCAGGCCGGTGACAATTTGTTTTAACCGACTGAACTTTTCTCTACGCACACTGCCTCATGCCCGAAATGCGGCAGGGCAAAAGCCGCAACGGGTAGTAGAATGTGCACGGTTCCACTCTTGAAGTACAACCCACTTTCCCTTTATCAGCACGATATGAACAAAAGAACGCTACCCGAATCCGTCGTCGGCATGAATCGCACGTTTACCGTGCATTTTTCGGAGCCGGATGCGGACGACCGTGCCGAGATCGAACAATTCATCGCGCAGGTTTTCTTGCAGGCTTACGGGGCGAAAATCAGGCATTTCATGCCGAGCCTGATGAGTCTGCGCGACCTGAACGGCAAGCTGTTCGCGGCCTGCGGTCTGCGCGATGCGGCTCAAGAGCGATTATTCCTGGAAACCTATACGGACAAACCCATCGAGCAATTGCTCTCCGCACGCGTGGGTGAAACCGTGCAACGCAAGGACATTATCGAAATAGGCAATTTTTCGGTCGCCGAACTGGGCATGGCGCGACTGTTGAACGGTGCGATTTTCGACCAACTCCACGCCACGTCCAAGCACTGGGCGGTCTTCACCGGCGTGCAGTTATTGCGCAACGCCCTGATTAAATCTGACATTACCCCGGAATTCCTGTGTGACGTTGACCAACAACGCCTGCCGCCTGAAGAACAAGCCGACTGGGGCAGCTATTACCAACAAAAGCCGCAAGTCATGGCAATAGAACGCAGCGAAAGCATCACCGAAACGCACGGCGGCAAGAAACTGCAACCCGCCCTTATCGCGGCGCTGGCCAAAATATGCGCGCAACAGCCGGATGCGCTGGCACTGGTCGGCGAAAACCATGTCTTCAGTTATGCCGAGCTGGGTCGCGCCGTCGAACAGATCAGCGCGCTGCTGCACACCTTCCCCGCACAGATACTGGGGCTGGCGCTGGACAATTCGGCATTGTGGGCGGTGCTGGATCTGGCGGGGCTGGCGAGCCACAAAGTCATCATTCCCCTGCCGTTCTTCTTCTCGGCGGAGCAAGTCGCGCACAGCATTCGTGACGCGGGCATCACCAGCGTCCTCACCGACCAGCCCGATGCCTACCGGCAAATTTTCAGTGCCAGCGGCATCGCGACCGAGGCGGTTTACACGCATATTATCGGCAGCAGGGAAATTACCGAGCTGCGCCTCGCCGACATCGCCGAAAAAACCCTGCCTGCCGGCACGGTAAAAGTCACCTACACTTCCGGCACGACCGGACAGCCCAAGGGCGTGTGCCTGTCTGCCGAGGCACTGTATCGGGTGGCTGAATCGTTGCGCATCGCCACCCATGCGCAGCCGAACGACCAGCATGTCAGCGTGTTGCCGTTCTCCACCCTGCTGGAAAATCTGGCCGGCATCTATGTGCCGCTGCTGGCGGGCGCGACCTGTCACTTGCAGTCGCTGGCTGCAGTGGGGCTGTCCGGTTCGAGCGGTCTGGACGTGCAAAAAATGCTGGGTGCGCTCATCAATCGCCGTGCCACCAGCACGATTTTGACCCCGCAATTGCTGCACGCGCTAATCGCCGCGATTGAGGCGGGACATCCCGCACCCGCCCAGTTACGCTTTGTCGCGATAGGCGGCGCAACGGTTTCCGAACGGCTGTTGCGGCGCGCCGAAGCGCTGAAGCTGCCAGTGTTTGAAGGCTACGGCTTGTCCGAATGCGCGTCGGTCGTGTCGCTCAATACCGAGCAGGCGCGGCGCGTCGGCAGCGTGGGCAAACCCTTGCCGCACGTTCGTCTGAAATTTGCCGACGACGGCGAAATTCTGGTGGCAGGTTCTACCCTGCTGGGCTATGTCGGCGACGAGCCGGTTCCCGCCGACGCTTACTGGCCGACGGGCGACATCGGTCATCTCGACGCAGACGGCTTTCTGCATCTGTCCGGGCGCAAGAAGAACATTTTCATCACCTCGTTCGGGCGCAACGTCTCGCCGGAGTGGGTGGAACGCGAACTGACCCTGCATCCCGCCATCGCGCAGGCTGCGGTATTCGGCGAAGGTCGCCCGTGGAATGTGGCGGTCATCGTGCCGCGCGGCGATGCGACGCAAGTCGAACAGGCCATCAAAGAAGCCAATCTGGTGTTGCCCGACTATGCCCGTGTAAAATGCTGGCTGCCCGCGACTGCGCCGTTCACGCAGCAAAACGGCCAGCTTACCGCCAATGGCCGCCTGAAGCGCGAAGCGATCCGGACACAATACCAGGCTGCCGTTGAAAAACTTTATTATTTATAATCAAATACTTATATAAAGGAAACCCATGAACATTTACCAGAAGCTGCTGGCCGCCACCGAAACCGAACGCAACGCATTGCAGCGCCTGCCCATCATCCAGGCCGCCGCGATGGGCGAAGTCAGCCTTGCGGCGTACATCGCCTTTTTGACCGAAGCCTACCATCACGTCAAGCACACCACCCCGCTGCTGATGTCCTGCGGCGGACGGTTGCCCGGCAAATACGAATGGCTGAGAACGGCAGTGGCCGAATACATCGAGGAAGAAGTCGGCCACCAGGAATGGATATTGGGCGACATCAAAGCCTGCGGCGGCGACGCGGAAGCCGTGCGTTGCGGCACGCCGCGTAGCGCGACCGAGCTGATGGTGGCCTATGCCTACGACACCATCGCGCGCGTCAATCCGGTCGGTTTCTTCGGCATGGTGCTGGTGCTGGAAGGCACCAGCGTCGCGCTGGCGACCCACGCCGGAGAGGCGATCCAAAAAAGTCTGGGCCTGGGTGCGGATGCCTTCTCCTACCTTACTTCGCACGGTTCGCTGGATGTCAGCCACGTCAGCTTTTACGAATCGCTCATCAATAAAATCGAAGACCCTGCCGATCAGGCCTGTCTGATTCACTCGGCCAGGATGTTTTACAAGCTGTATGGCGACATTTTCCGCGATCTGGGCGAGCGTTTCCCTCACCCCAACCCTCTCCCGCAAGCGGGCGAGGGAGCCATTAAGGAACAAGCATGAACCTGGCCAATAAACGCATCATCCTGACTGGCGCTGCCGGGGGCATAGGCTACCGCCTGGCGTTGTTGCTGGCAAAAAAAGGCGCGCGTCTGGCGCTGGTGGAACGCAACGCGCCGCGCCTCGATGAGATTTGCGCCGAGATCAATCAAGGCGAGGTAACGGCTCACGCCATCGCACTGGATCTGACGGCTGACGGCGCTGCCGGACAGGTTATCGCAGCGGCGACACAGGCGATGGGCGGACTGGACATCATCATCAACAATGCGGGCATCATGGATTTCACCTTGTATGACCGCCAGTCGCCGGAGCGCATCGCGCAAGTCATCAACGTCAATGTCACCGCACCGATGTTGCTGGTGCGCGCCGCCCTGCCGCAACTCCTGGCGCAAAACAGCGGGCAGATCGTCAATATCGGCTCAGCCTTCGGCTCGATCGGCTTCGCCCACTTCGCCACCTATTGCGCCAGCAAATTCGCCATGCGCGGTTTTTCCGAAGCCTTGCGCCGCGAACTGGCCGACAGCGGGGTCGGCGTGAGCTACGTCTCGCCGCGCGCCGCCAGGACCGCGCTGAACGACGAACTGACCACGCAAATGCTGATCGAGACCCGGACCAACATGGACGAACCGGACTATGTCGCCGAACAAATCGTGCTGGCGATTGAGCAGGAGGCCAAAGAATATTTCATCGGCCAGCCGGAAAGTTTCTTCGCGCGCTTAAACGGCGTATTCCCGCGTCTGGTGGATGGCGGGCTATTGAAAAACACCCGCATCGCCCGAAAATACGCCCAGCTTAAAAAATAACCCAACACGGAGTCTTACCATGAAAAAAACCCTCGCCCTGTGCGCCCTCGCGCTGAGTTTCAACACCTTTGCCGCCACCCCGCTGGAGACCTCCATCGCCCGGTTGCAGCACGAATGGGCCGCCGCCAACTATAAAACCCCCGAAAACAAGCGCGAAGACGCGCTGGAAAAACTGGTCAAGGAAGCCCACCAGGTCAGTACCGCCAATCCGGGACGTGCCGAACCGCTCATCTGGGAAGGCATCATCAGCAGCACGCTCGCCAAGTATCAAAGCATCTTTTCCGCTGGCGGCACGGCGAAGTCCGCGCGCGACCTGTTACTGGCGGCGGAGAAAATTGATGCCAACGCGCTGGACGGTTCTGCCTTGACCTCGCTTGGCAGCCTGTATTACAAAGTACCCAGCTTCGGCTCGTTCGGCGACCACAAAAAAGCCCGCGACTATCTGGAACGCTCGCTAAAAATCAGCCCGAACGGCATAGACCAGAACTACTTTTACGCCGACTTTTTGCTGGGCGAAGGCGAATATGCCAAGTCGCTGGAATACTTCAAGAAAGCCTTGAACGCCCCGGCACGCCTGGGTCGTGAAGATGCCGATGCCGGTCGTCGCGCCGACATTCAGGAAGGCATCAAAAAAGCAGAAAAACATCTGTAAACCGCCAGGGGCGCAATCCATCGCGCCCCGAT
>JAVHSF010000174.1:0-1114 GCA_036172035.1 Gallionella sp.
CTTCTGGAATCAGGCAGTGATCGGGTCGGTGCGCTGGATTTTCAGTTGTCTCCGAGTGAATATATTCCCCGCCTGGGCAATCATGCGTCGCTTGAGGAGCTTATGGAGGCGGCCCAAAGGGTGCAGGAAGGATTGCCGATCAGCAAAGCCCTCGATCATGCGTTGCAGCATGGCACCTCGATTGGTGGCGCGCGCCCGAAAGTCATGATCGAGACAGACGATAAAAAATACATCGCCAAATTCTCATCCAGTACCGATATGTATAACGTAGTGAAGGCGGAATACATCGCAATGCGCCTGGCCGGGTTATCAGGAATCAAGACCGCTACGGTGAAGCTTGAAAAGGTGATGGGTAAAGACGTGTTGCTCGTCGAACGGTTTGATCGCGTCAAGGAGGAAAACGGGTGGCAGCGCAAAGCGATGGTGTCGGCGCTGACCATTCTCAGTCTTGGAGAAATGCAGGCACGTTATGCAAGCTACGAAGATCTGGCCGATATTGTTCGCAGCAGATTCACTGACTCGGGTAATACCTTGCGTGAATTGTATCGACGTATCGTGTTCAATATTCTCTGCGGTAACACGGACGATCATGCGCGCAATCATGCGGCATTCTGGGACGGCAATTATCTGACGCTTACGCCAGCCTACGATATTTGCCCTCAAAGCCGTACCGGAAACGAAGCCTCACAGGCGATGTTAATCAGCGGGCAAAATCGCATGAGCCAATTGAGCGTCTGTCTGGATGCTGCTGGCAAATTTCAGCTAAGTCGCAACGAAGCCCAGGACATCATTGAACAACTGAAACACGGGATCAATGAGAATTGGGAAGTGGTGTGCGACGAGGCGAAACTGACTGCGATGGAGAGAAAATTACTCATGGGCAGGCAGTTTTTGAACCCATCCATTTCATGGTGAACGCTCTGTTGCCCGCTCGTTTTTCCAAGTCGCACCTAGCAGAAAAACAACTGGCTAAATCTGGTACGACACAATGTGCTGATAGTTTTGAGGCGATAATTGTTGTAAGATGCGCATGCTTCCCCTTATAGATAGGGGCTTCGTGTGGGTGTCATCTTACATAAATAATTCGATAACTTGTTGATTATCAATGTTTATT
>JAVHSF010000175.1:0-5132 GCA_036172035.1 Gallionella sp.
TTTTTATTGTCCGTAAAATTGACAAACGGACTGCCTGCTCCGCATAATCCGCCGCTTGTGGCTGCGTGGGTTTTAACCTTTCAGGGATTCAATATGTCATTTTGTTCTGCTCGCTCTCTATTTCTCGCCGTTCTGGTATTGACGATCACGGCGTGCGGTAAATCCGCCTCCGAGCAAAGTGCTTCGGGTGACTTGCTGGTACGCATCGGTTCGGTCGCGCCGCTTACCGGGCCGCAGGCGCATCTGGGCAAGGATAACGAAAACGGGGCACGCATGGCGATAGATGAGGCCAATGCCAAGGGGGTTGTGATCGGCGGGCGCAAGGCGCATTTTGAATTGATCAGCGAAGACGATCAGGCTGATCCCAAGACGGCGACCATCGTCGCGCAGAAGTTGGCGGACAGCAAAGTGAGCGGCGTGATCGGTCACCTTAATTCCGGCACGACGATTCCCGCCGCAAAAATTTACAGCGACAACGGTATTCCGCAAGTTTCGCCTTCTGCCACGGCTGTGGCTTACACCCATCAGGGTTTCAAGACCGCGTTTCGCGTGATGGCGAATGACGCGCAGCAGGGGCATGTGCTGGGCGAATACGCAGTAAAGAATCTGGGGGCAAAAAAGATTGCCATTATTGACGACCGCACAGCCTACGGTCAGGGCTTGGCCGACCAGTTTATCAAGGCTGTCGAAGCGGCTGGCGCGGAAATCGTGGCGCACGAATACACCAACGACAAGGCGGTAGACTTTACCGCCGTGCTGACGGCGGTAAAGCGCAAGCAGCCGGACCTGCTGTTTTACGGCGGCATGGACGCGCAAGGCGGGATGATGGCCAAGCAACTCAAGGCGCTGCAATTGAATGTGAAGTTCATGATGGGCGACGGCGGCTATACCCCGGAATTCGTCAAGCTGGCCGGGGATGCGGCGGACGGCACTTACGCTTCCCTGCCCGGCGTGCCGCTGGCAAACATGCCCGGCGGCAAGGCGTTCGAGCAACGCTTCGTCGCACAATATCAGCTTATCCAGTTATATGCGCCATACAGCTACGATGCAGTCAATGTGATGATCGCGGCGATGCAAAAGGCGGGTTCGGCTGACCCCGCCAAATATCTGTCCGCGCTTGCCAATATTTCCCATGAAGGCGTCACGGCCACCATCCGGTTCGATGAAAAGGGCGACCTCAAGGGCGGCGCGGTGACGCTGTATCAGGTGCGGCAAGGCAAGTGGCAACCGTTGGAAACGCTGGGCGCGGGTCAATGACGTTGGAAGCCGTGCGAGTACACATCGGCAGGGGCGCGATGTATCGCGCCCCTGTTGTGTGAATTGCATTTTTATGGAAATATTTTTTCAGCAAATCATTAACGGCTTGGTGCAAGGCAGCGTTTACGCGCTGGTCGCGCTGGGCTATACCATGGTCTATGGCATTCTGGGACTCATCAACTTCGCGCACGGCGAAGTGGTGATGGTCGGCGCGATGCTGGTGATTTCCTCGCTGACCGCCATGCTGGGCTGGGGGCTGTCGCCGTTGCTGGCGTTGCCGCTCAGTGCGGTACTGGCGATGGCGGGGTGCATGGCACTGGGTTACGGTATCGAGCGCATCGCCTATCGCCCCTTGCGCCATGCGCCGCGCCTGGCTCCGCTGATTACCGCGATAGGCGTATCCATCCTGTTGCAGAATCTGGCCATGATGATCTGGGGGCGCGAGTATCACGCCTTCCCGCAACTGATGGCAAGCCAGCCGCACCACATCGGCGGTGCGATCATCAACGACATTCAACTCATCATCGTTTGCATGGCGGTTACCATCATGGCCGGCCTGATGGTGGTTGTACACCGTACCCGCCTGGGGCGTGCGATGCGCGCCGTGGCCGAGAACCAGCACGCCGCGCAGTTGATGGGCGTGGATGTCAACCGGGTGATTTCGATTACCTTCATGCTGGGTTCGGCACTGGCGGCCATTGCCGGACTGATGGTTAGCGCCAACTACGGGCTGGCGCATTACTACATGGGTTTTATGCTCGGCCTGAAAGCCTTTACGGCTGCGGTGCTGGGCGGCATAGGCAACCTGCGCGGCGCGATGCTGGGCGGATTGCTGCTGGGGCTGATCGAAAGTTTGGGCGCGGGTTACATCGGGGATTTGACGGGCGGATTTATGGGCAGCCAGTATCAGGACGTGTTCGCCTTTTTCGTGCTGATTGCGGTGCTGGTGTTCAGGCCGTCAGGCCTGTTGGGAGAGCAGATTGCCGAACGCGCTTAAAAATTCTCGCCTAAGCTACTGCGCGCCCGAAACGCGGTGTCGCGTATTTGCTCATTCCTCGCCTGCCTTTGCGGTGTGTCTCGTCATCCGCTGCGCGGCTCCTCGCGCTTCGGGCTGCTCGCCATGCTGCTGTGAGGATTTCCCACTGTGAAAATTATTCAATTCTCGAAGCGGCATTTGATGTTTTGGCTGTTGCTCGGCGCGGTGCTGTGGTTGCCGTTCGCAACGGATGCCTTGCTGGGGCGCGGCTGGGTGCGCATCGTGGATTTTGCCATGCTCTACATCATGTTGGCGCTGGGACTCAATATCGTGGTGGGTTACGCGGGCTTACTGGACTTGGGTTACATCGCATTTTTTGCGGTAGGGGCGTATTGCTTCGCGCTGACTGGCTCGCCGCATCTGGCGCTGGCCTTTCCGCAGATTTTCCCCGATGGATTGCACCTTTCCTTCTGGCTGGTTGTGCCGTTGTCGGCCTTGCTGGCGGGCGGTTTCGGGGTGTTGCTGGGTACACCCACGCTGCGCTTGCGCGGCGATTATCTGGCTATCGTCACGCTGGGCTTCGGCGAAATCATCCGCATCTTTTTGAACAACCTCAATGCACCTGTCAATCTGACCAACGGCCCGCAAGGGATCAGCATGATTGATCCCATTGTTGTGGCGGGCGCATCGCTGAACGTTGAGCAGGAGATATTCGGTATTACTTTTCCCCCGGTACACCTGTATTTTTACCTGTTCCTGACTTTCACCGCGCTGGTGGTATTCGTCTCGCACCGTCTGGAGAAGTCGCGTATCGGTCGCGCCTGGATGGCGATACGCGAAGACGAAATTGCGGCCACGGCGATGGGCATCAACACCCGCAACCTCAAACTGCTGGCGTTCGCGATGGGCGCGATGTTCGGCGGCGTATCCGGCAGCTTGTTCGCGGGTTTCCAGAGCTTCGTCAGCCCGGAAAGTTTCAGCCTGATGGAATCGGTCATGGTGTTGTGCATGGTGGTGCTGGGCGGTATGGGCAACATTCGCGGGGTCATCCTCGGCGGCGTGTTGTTGGCTCTGCTGCCGGAAATTCTGCGCCACGGCATCGTACCCTTGCAGCAGGCGCTGTTCGGCAGAACCGTGATAGACCCGGAGGGGCTGCGCATGTTGCTGTTCGGCACGGCGTTGATCGCGGTCATGCTGTATCGTCCGGCGGGGTTGTGGCCTTCGCGCGTGCGCCGTAGTGAGCTCGAGGCGGACGAGCCGGAGCCAACGGTATGAATGCACCCCTGCTGGAACTCGCCAGGATAGGCAAGCAGTTCGGCGGGCTGTGCGCGTTGAGCGAGGTGTCGTTGCATATCAAGCGCGGCGAAATCTACGGGCTGATCGGTCCGAACGGCGCGGGCAAGACCACCTTGTTCAACGTCATTACCGGCCTGCATCAAGCCAGCGCGGGCGAGTTCAGTTTTAACGGACACCGTTTTCACGCGACCAAGCCACACCTGCTGGCGCAGGCGGGCATCGCGCGCACCTTCCAGAACATCCGCCTGTTCGCCAATCTCACCGCCTTGGAAAACGTCATGATAGGCCGCCATATTCGCACTCGCGCCGGCGTTTTTGGTGCCTTGCTGCGCGATGCCGCGACGCGCGCGGAAGAGCGTGACTGCGCCGAACGCGCGCGCGAACTGCTACGCCATGTTGGCATCAACCGCTCCGCGCAAACGCTGGCCAAACACCTCTCCTACGGCGAACAGCGCAGGCTGGAAATCGCGCGAGCCCTGGCCACCGAGCCGCTGCTGCTGGCTCTGGACGAACCCGCTGCCGGGATGAATGCCACCGAAACGGAGCATTTGAAGACGCTGTTGCAGGACATCCGCGCCACGGGTGTGACCGTGCTGCTGATCGAACACGACGTGAAACTCATCATGGGCTTGTGCGACCGCGTGGCGGTGCTGGATTACGGCAAAAAAATCGCCGAAGGCGTGCCGGACGAAGTGCGTCGTGACCGTGCCGTGATTGCCGCCTACCTGGGGAACGACGATGTCGAATGAGGCGCTGGGCAGGCACATACCCTCATCCTTGCAGGGAACGGATAAAAAGTACGATATTTCCGGCCTGTTGGTAGTCAGCGACCTAAAAGTCGCCTACGGCGGCATTCGGGCGGTGAAAGGCATCAGCCTGCAAATCGCGCCGGGCGAGCTGGTCGCGCTGATCGGCAGCAACGGCGCGGGCAAGACCACCACGCTGAAGACACTGGCAGGCATGATCCCTCCAGTCGGCGGGCAGATACACTATGACGGCAATAGCCTGCTCGGCATCCCGGCGCACCGGCGCGTCGGGATGGGGATTGCGCTGGTGCCGGAAGGTCGCGGCGTGTTCGCGCGCCTCACTGTGCAGGAAAATTTGCAGATGGGCGCTTACACGCGCGACGATCGGCATGGCATCGCCGCTGACCTGGCGCGCATGTATGAAATTTTCCCGCGCCTGTATGAACGCCGTGATCAACTGGCTGGAACGTTGTCCGGCGGCGAGCAGCAAATGGTTGCGATGGCGCGCGCCCTGATGAGCCGCCCGCGCCTGCTGATGCTGGACGAACCCAGCATGGGGCTGGCTCCGCTCATGGTTAAAAAAATATTTCAAATAATTCAAGATGTTGCATCGCAAGGCATGAGCATCTTGCTGGTGGAACAAAATGCCAGACTCGCCCTGCAAGTCGCGCGGCGCGGCTATGTGATGGAAAGCGGCGTGCTTACCCTGTCCGGCGAATCGGAGGAACTGCTGGGCAGCGATGCCGTACGGCGCGCGTATTTGGGCGGCTGATTTGAGCGGCGGGCGGTTCGTGGATTAGCCCAGCCGGTTGTCCGCCGGAGGGTAGTGCGGGTCTTCCGGCACGTTCGCCTCGACC
>JAVHSF010000176.1:0-5121 GCA_036172035.1 Gallionella sp.
AACCCTATACTTGCATTTGATCGAAAACGTGGGGTGTCGTGCAAGCCAAAACGTGTCGGTATAACAGCATGAAAGTACTTCATATTTTTGACCATTCCATTCCTCTGCACAGCGGTTATACCTTCCGTTCTGCGGCAATACTGCGCGAACAGCGCGCGCGCGGCTGGCAGACCTTCCATCTCACCAGCGAGAAACAAGTCGCTTGCGATGTGCTGGAAGAAAATGTGGACGGGTTGCACTTCTACCGTACCCCGCCACATCCGGGAATTTTGCACAGCATACCCGGGCTGGATCATCTGGCGGTGATGTTGACTTTGACGCAACGTTTGCGTGAGGTAACTGGCATCGTCAGACCCGACATTTTGCATGCGCACTCACCTGTATTAAATGTCCTGCCCGCTTTGCGTGTGGGGCGCGAACTGGGATTGCCGGTCGTTTACGAGGTGCGTGCTTTTTGGGAAGATGCGGCGGCAGATCACGGTACAACTCACGAGGGTAGCGTGCGTTACCGTTTGACTCGTGCCATGGAAACCTTCGCCTTCAAGCAGGTTGATGCGGTCACGACTATTTGCGAAGGGTTGCGTGCCGACATTGTCGCGCGTGGCATTCCTGAGGAGAAAGTGACGGTCATTCCCAATGCGGTGGATATCGAGAAATTTTCCGTCGGTGGCGTGACAGATGAAGTACTTAAAGCACAACTCGGCCTGAGCAATATGCGCATTCTGGGTTTTGTCGGCTCGTTTTATGCCTATGAAGGGCTGGATTTGCTGCTGGCCGCCTTGCCTCATATGCTTGCGCGGGTACAGGATGTGCGGGTGTTACTGGTGGGCGGCGGGCCGCAGGAAGATAATTTGAGGCAGCAGGCACGCCTGCTGGGCATTGCCGACAAAGTGGTGTTTGCCGGTCGTGTGCCACATGAGCAGGTGAACCGCTACTACGATCTGGTGGATGTGTTGGTCTATCCGCGTCACTCAATGCGCTTGACCGAGTTGGTCACGCCGTTAAAACCGCTGGAGGCGATGGCGCAAGGGCGCTTGTTTGTGGCATCTGACGTGGGCGGTCACAAAGAACTGATACGCGATGGCGAAACCGGCATCCTGTTCAAGGCGGAAGATCCGCAATCATTGGCGGATAAAGTGCTGTCATTGTTGAACGCAACAGAGCGATGGACAGCACTTAGACTGGCCGGGCGTCAGTATGTGGAAAACGAGCGCAATTGGCGTACCAGCGTGGCCAGATACCAGGGAGTCTATGAAAAGGTGCTTGGAAAAAAGGTATGAAAATACTGACTTTCAGCACACTTTATCCCAATGCCGAACGTCCCACTCACGGCATATTCGTCGAAACCAGGCTAAGGCAATTATTGGCCAGCGGCCAAATCGAGGCGCGCGTGGTCGCGCCGATACCCTGGTTTCCGTCCAGTAATCCATGCTTCGGTTTATATGCCGCTTTTGCACGCGCTCCCAGGCGGGAGACGCGTTCTGGAATTGAAGTATCGCATCCCAGGTATCCCGTGTTGCCCAAGTTTGGCATGAACATTGCTCCTTTTTTACTTGCCGCTTGGACGATACCCGCCATTCAGCGCATGATCAACGAAGGCTACGACTTTGATTTGATTGACGCGCATTATTTTTATCCTGATGGCGTGGCGGCAGTCATGCTGGGGTGGTATTTCAAAAAACCCGTAGTAATTACCGCTCGCGGGTCTGACATCAGCTTATTACCTCGATTTTCAGTGCCGCGCCGATTGATACTATGGGCTGCACGCCATGCCTCCGGTTTGGTTACAGTGTGCGAAGCATTGCGACAGGCACTGGTCAATTTGGGTGCGAATCCTGAGCGGGTGACTACCTTGCGCAATGGCGTGGATCTTGAGCTATTCCACCCGACGGACAGAGTGACGCAAAGAAAATTGCTCGGTCTGACGAGTTTTACCTTGCTTTCGGTGGGTAGCCTGACTCCTGTTAAGGGACACGATCTGACAATCGAGGCGCTGGTGCAGCTCCCCGATGCGAGGTTGATCATTGCTGGCGGAGGAGCGGAGTTGAACAATCTCGAAAGGCTGGCGCGTCGTCTCGGTGTTGCGGAGCGGGTAACTTTTGCCGGCATCTTGTCTCAAGCGGAGCTTGTCCGCTATTACGGTGCGGCGGATGCGCTCGTACTCGCGTCCAGCAGGGAGGGTTGGGCAAACGTATTGCTGGAATCCATGGCTTGTGGTACGCCAGTGATAGCCACGAATGTTTGGGGTACGCCGGAAGTGGTGGCTAGCCGTGACGCGGGAGTTCTGATGGGTGAGCGCACCAGCAGCAGCCTGGTGGCCGCCGTGAGCCAATTGCAGCATGACTATCCCAGTCACAGTGCTACCCGCCGCTATGCGGAATGTTTTGACTGGGGTGCGACCACCAAGGGGCAATTGCAACTGTTCCGTTCTGTTTTGCAAGATCATCAGGAAGTAGTCAGCCGTGCGTGATTCTGTTTTGGCATTGATTCTGATTGTCGGTACGCTGAAAGCATTGACGCATCCGTATATTGGTATGCTGCTGTGGACTTGGCTGAGCATCATGAATCCGCACCGGCTAAGCTGGCATCTCAGCATGTATCCGGTTGCGGCGATAGTGGGTGGTGCCACTTTGATCGGGTTGTTTATTACCCGTGACAAACGGCAGTTTTTTATGACCGTGCCTTCAGTTTTACTTTTGCTGTTCACTCTGTGGATAGGTATTACCTTACCGTTTTCGTTCTACCCTGACGCGAGCCAGGTAATGTTGGTGCGTGTGCTAAAAATCAACCTCATGATTTTTATCGCGATGATGCTGTTGTATTCGCGCAAGCACATTATCGCGCTGGTTTGGGTGTTGGTATTTTCAATTGGTTTTTATGGCGTGAAAGGTGGCATTTTTACCATTGCTACGGGTGGGGGATACCGGGTTTGGGGGCCTGAGGGAAGCTTTATCGAAGGTAACAATGAAGTTGCATTGGCGATGATTCTGGTTATTCCACTGATGTATTTTTTGCGCAGTCTGTATCAGCAGCACTGGATTCGACGGGCTTTTTTAATCGCCATGCTGTTGACCGCTATTTCGGCTATCGGCAGTCAGTCGCGCGGCGCGCTGCTCGCTATCGTGGCTATGGTGGGATTGTTCTGGATCCGTCTTGAGTCAGTCGCAGTAGGAGGTAGCCAGAAAGTCGGTAGCCAGAAGGCCATGTTTGGTGTGATGATTCTGCTGGCTGCCGTTGCGCTGGCGAATTTCATGCCCGACTCCTGGCATGAGCGTATGGATACGATTCATAGCTATCAGGAGGATGCTTCCGCGCAGGGGCGCATCAATGCGTGGCATATGGCATGGAATCTGGCAACCCATAATCTGTTTGGGGGGGGGTTCGAGATGTACAATCATCCCACTTTTCTGCTTTATGCGCCTAACCCAAATGATGTTCATGCGGCACACAGTATTTATTTCCAGGTACTCGGAGAGCATGGCTTTATTGGCTTGATATTGTTTCTGCTGATGTGGTTTTTTGTCTGGCGCTGGGCAGGTTGGTTGCGTGTCAATGCGGGGGCGTGCGACGAGACCAGGTGGGCCTCGGTGCTGGGTTCGATGGTGCAGGCCAGTCTCGCCGGTTACGCTGTGGGCGGTGCATTTCTAAGCCTGGCATATTTTGATTTGCCTTATAACTTGCTAGTGCTGGTGGTGTTGACGCGTCGCTGGGTTGAGCATTATCAGGAGGGGAAAAGTTTTGATGTATTGCCACAGCCAGCGGAACCGATCGTAAAGCAGAAGGTTTTGACGCGACGAGGCATTCGGCTTGAGCGAAAATTTTAGGGGAACACAGATACAGATTTAGCGCATTCCACTACGCATGGATTAAATTGGCTTTTTCTTGGGGGGTTCTACAGATTGCGTTGCTCCAGCCATTCTTCCAGCATCACGATAACCCATAGCATCTTGCCAAAATAAGTTGCGTGATCGTTCATGTGTTCGGCGCGGATGTGATCAATATAGGCGGGCTGTATCCAGCCACGCTTTTTGAAGTCGGAGAGACGATCCTCTATTCTTTCACGCAACGGGGCATAATCTCGCGCCCAGATACCGAAGGGCAAGCCGAAGCCATGTTTGCTCTTGTTGATGATTTCGTCTGGCAGATAGCCTTTTAAGGCTTGCTTGAAAAACCAGCGCAGATATTGTCCTTTTACTTTCCAGTCCGGCGGCACTTCCCCAGAAAAGGCCACCATCTCATCGTCCAGTAGCGGGTAGCGCACTTCGATTCCGGCAGCTTCGGTCATGCCGTTGACTTTTCTCAAATCGTTGTCTGCCAAGGTAAATTTAAGATCCAGATGCAACATGCGGTTGATGAAAGAGTCGGAGTCGGTGCGGTTATAAGTCTCCTTAAGCAGAGCGATAGGCCGTTGCGAATTGACGTTGGCCAGAAAATTTGCCGTGAACATCTGCTCTAGCGGTTGGCGGTAGGTGTAGTTATACGATTCCATGCGTTCCGGCAAGGGGGTGTTGGCCTGGCGCAAGTAGCTTTGCAGCTTTCGGGAAGGCGGGAAGTGATCGAGTCCGGGGAGAGAGGCCAGCGGTTCAATCAGACCGTGGCGCAGGGATGAGGGCAGAGTATGGTAAGCCTCAAAAATTTTCTGTTTGGCGTAGCGTTCATTGCCGCCAAAAATCTCATCACCTCCATCGCCGGCCAGCATCACCCGATAGCCGTCATCGTGCGCCATGCGGGCGCAATAATAGGCGGGGACGGCAGACTCGTTGGCAAATGGTTCGTCGTAATGTCGTGCGATAACCGGAAGAGCGTCGAGTATATCCTGTGGCTTCAGGTAATACTCGCGCATATCCAGGCCGAAACGCTTGGCCGCGATGCGCGCATATTCCATCTCATCAAAGCCATCGGCAGAAAAGCCGATCGAATAGGTGCGTACAGGTTTACCGCGCAACTCGCTGAGTACGCCTGCCACCGTGGAGCTGTCGGTGCCGCCGGAGAGAAAAGTAGCGGTCGCATCATCGGTGGCTGCACGTCTGATGCTTTCCCTGAGTATTTTATGGAATCGTTCCGACATCGGCGCAAAGTCATTGCGTGGCTGGTCGCGATATTGCAGATGCCAGTAAAAAT
>JAVHSF010000177.1:0-1107 GCA_036172035.1 Gallionella sp.
CAGAAAAGAAACGCATTCTGCTCGAACATATCTACGGCGTGGACATCGACACGCAGGCGGTAGAGGTCACCAAACTCTCGCTGCTGCTCAAAATGCTGGAAGGCGAATCGGATGAATCGCTGAACAGCCAGATGAAGCTGTTCCACGAGCGCGTGCTGCCTGACCTCGACCACAATATTCAGTGCGGCAACTCACTCATCGGCCCGGATTTCTACGACGGCCAGCTCGACCTAGACGACGAGGCGGTGCAGCGCATCAATGTGTTCGACTGGCAGGCGGCGTTCCCGTTGGTATTCAAGGCGGGCGGATTTGATGCGGTGATTGGGAATCCGCCGTATGGCGCAACTTTTGGCACTGCTGAAGCTACATATTTTCAAGATAGCTATACCGTATGGCGTGGTGTAAAAGATGTTTATGCTTTGTTTATCGAAACGGCTATTAAGTCTGTACACAAGGGCGGTTCAGCTTCATTCATTGTGCCATCAGCTTGGTTAGGTGGCCCTGATTACAGAGTGCTACGAAGTTTCCTTCTTAACTATCGGATTGATCAAATTGTTTCACTTCCATTCGATGTTTTTGCTGATGCATACGTTGATACTGCAATCTTTGTTGCCTCTTCCAGCAAGCCATCCAAGGCACATCTTGTAAAAACTTTCTCTTTCTCAAAAAAGGAAAAGTTGTCTGGTATCAGTCTCATTGAGCGTGATTATCAAAAGATCGCTCAGCAATCGTGGATGGAGGAAAGTGATAACAAATTTATCTTGGATTTTGGTGCGCTAGCATTGGTGAAAGGTATCCGAACCAATAACCCATCAATATTTTCTGATTTTTTTTCAATGAAGCGTGGTGTGTTGTTCGACAAAGAACTTCTTACGCAAAAGAAAAGTTCACCGCTCAGCCATCCTTATTTTGAGGGCGATGTTTACCGATATACGCTTAACTACGAAGCTCCCCAATGGATAGAATTCGGCAATCAAATGAAAGAGTGTCCGAAAGAGTTTTATTGGTTTGAAGGCAATCGATTACTTCTCCGTCGATTGGTGAACCGTCAACAACGATTGATGGCGACACTGGCGACAGACACTTTTATAACCAACAAAAATCTTT
>JAVHSF010000178.1:0-1105 GCA_036172035.1 Gallionella sp.
GGCATCATCCTCGCCGGCGGTTCCGGCACGCGCCTGCACCCCGTCACGCTGGCCGTTTCCAAGCAACTGTTGCCGGTTTACGACAAGCCGATGATTTACTATCCGCTGTCCACCTTGATGCTGGCAGGGATACGCGACATTCTGATTATTTCCACGCCGCAGGATACGCCACGCTTCCAGCAACTGCTGGGCGATGGCAGCGGGTGGGGCTTGAATTTGCAATATGCGATGCAGCCCTCGCCGGACGGCTTGGCGCAAGCCTTCATTATCGGCAGGGAATTTATCGGCAACGATCCCTCGGCACTGGTGCTGGGCGACAACATTTTTTACGGACACGATTTTCAGAATCAATTGAGCCGCGCGGCAAAACGGAGTGAGGGGGCATCGGTATTCGCCTACCATGTGCGCGACCCGGAGCGTTATGGGGTGGTGGAGTTTGACGCGAACGGACACGCAATGTCGCTGGAAGAAAAGCCACGGAAGCCCAAGTCTAACTATGCCGTCACCGGGCTGTATTTTTATGACAATTCGGTGTTGGATATTGCCGCCAACCTCAAACCCTCGCCGCGCGGCGAGCTGGAAATCACCGATGTGAATCGCGTTTATCTGGAGCGCGGCCAGTTGTCGGTGGAAACCATGGGGCGCGGTTTTGCCTGGCTGGATACCGGTACACACGAATCGCTGCTCGAAGCCAGTCAGTTTATCCAGACAGTAGAACATCGCCAAGGGCTGAAAATCGCCTGCCCGGAAGAAATCGCCTACAGCAATGGTTTTATTGATAAGACGCAACTGGAGAAGCTGGCTGCGCCCCTGATAAAAAGCGGCTATGGCGCGTATTTGATGCGCTTGCTCAAGGAAGAGGGAAGGTCGGCATGAAAGCGATTCAAACCAGTATCCCGGATCTGCTGATTCTCGAACCTCATGTGTTTGGTGATGAGCGCGGGTTTTTTTACGAGAGCTTTAACCGCCTCAAGTTCGCCGAATTGACCGGGCGGGATGCGGATTTTGTTCAGGACAATCATTCGCGTTCCGCGAAAAGCGTGTTGCGCGGCCTGCATTACCAGATTCAACACCCGCAAGCCAAGCTGGTGCGAGTCACGCAAGG
>JAVHSF010000179.1:0-1105 GCA_036172035.1 Gallionella sp.
CTTAAGGGCACCTCTAATAATTCCGCGATATTTGCGAGCCGAGGCCCACATCATCGAAGCGATTTGAGAGAATGCATCCTGCGTAAGCCGACAGAGGAAATACAATGAGCAAGCCCCTACAACCGGGATTTTTTGATGTCGAGAGCCGCACGGCGAAGCTCACCGAAATGGGCGACCCGCTGGTTGGGTTGAATACGCAGATCGACTGGGAAGCCTTCCGTTCCGATCTGAACCGAATTCATGACAAAGCGCGCAAGAGCAACGCGGGCGCGAAACCGATTGACGTGGTGCTCATGTTCAAGATACTGGTGTTGCAACAACTGAACAACCTCTCGGACGACCGCATCGAATACCAGATACGCGACCGCCTTTCATTCATGCGTTTTCTCGGATTGCAACTGGAAGACAAAGTCCCGGATGCCAAAACCGTCTGGCTGTTCCGCGAGCGGCTCAAGGAAATGAATCTGGTGGAAACGCTATTCGCCCGATTTCACCAACAACTGGCACAGCGCGGCTATGTTGCGCGCGCGGGACAAATGATCGATGCCACCTTCGTCGAAGCCCCCAAGCAGCGCAACACGCGGGAAGAGAACGCACTCATCAAAGAAGGTGCTGTTCCCATCGAATGGGGCAAGAACGACAAAGAACACAAACACAAGCTGGCACAGAAAGACACCGAAGCCCGCTGGACCAAGAAGAACAACGAGACCCACTTCGGCTTCAAAAACCACATCAATGCCGACCAGACGCACAAGCTCATTCAAAACTACACCGTCACCGATGCGGCGGTGCATGACAGCCAGGCCATTGATGGATTGCTGGACATCGATGCGGATGCCAACGGCGACAAGCGCTCCGTCTATGCCGACAGCGCCTACCGTTCAGCAGAGCGTGAAGCCGAATTAGCGCAACAGAACATCACCAGCCAAATCTGCGAGAAAGGCAGCCGGGGGCATCCGCTCAGCGAAGAGCAGAAGGCCGACAACCATGAGAAATCCAAGGTCAGATCGCGCGTGGAACACGTCTTTGGCGCGCAGGCGCAGATGGGCGGACACTGGGTGCGCACGATTGGTTTGCTGCGGGCGAAAGTCAAAATCGGGATGAT
>JAVHSF010000180.1:0-1101 GCA_036172035.1 Gallionella sp.
CGCGGATTCAATTTCGAAGTGCAACCGCTAGGGTTGCTTGGTGTAGCGAACTTCCACTCCGAAAAATACCTCGTGAGGGGTTCTAAACCCAAGCACTTTTCGTGGACGGTGATTGAGCCGCTCTACCGCCTTCAGTACCTGCTCATCGGTGAGGTCGGTCAACTCCATTCCTTTGGGGAAATACTGCCTCAATAGTCCATTGCTGTTCTCATTCAACCCACGTTCCCATGAGCTGTAAGGGTGGGCGAAGTAGATGTCCGCATTCAGTTCTGCTGCCATCTGCTCGTGCTCCGCAAACTCTTTGCCGTTGTCGAATGTGATGGTGTGGCATTTGTCCTTGTGGGGGCTCAGCAAGCCCGTTGTCACTGCCGTTACGCCGACTGCATGTTTGCTGCGGATATGCCCCGCCAACACATAGCGTGACACCCGTTCAGCCAGCGTGACCAACCCGCCCTTGTGGTTCTTGCCGATGACCGTATCGCCCTCCCAGTCTCCCATCCGTACTTTTTGGGCAACAATGTCCGGACGCTCATCAATGCTGACACGGTTGCGGAGGATGCCGCGCCGTTCTTGCCCGCTTGCATAACGCTTGCGGCGCGGTTTCTGGCTGCGCAGATGTCGGTGCAGGTCGCCGCTATTTCGTTTGTCCGCATAAATGTGCAGGTAGATGCTTTCGGGGCTGATCTGCAAGGATCCTTCCAGCTTGAGCCGGTTAGCAGCCTGCTCCGGGCTCAAGTCAATCCGAATGAGGCGCTCGACTTCAGCCCAGTCAAATGGCGAGAACTGCTTGCCATTGAGGCAGGCTTGCTTGCGTTCATCACGCATCAGTTGCGCTTGCTTCGGACGCCAGCCGCGCAGCCCTTTGTTTCGCCGGAACTCTCGTGAGATCGTCGACTTGTGCACGCCAATCTCCTCGGCAATTTGCGTCTGATTCCAACCCGATTTCCTTAACCCGGAAATCTGGTATCGTTGCTCCTGGTTGAGCTGTGTGTAGTGCTTCATCGGTGCTCCTTTTACTTGGTCGTTTAAGTGGCTTCGATGCTACCGCAGTTCACCACCTAAATTCGCTTACAAAAGTTGCACTTCAGAGTTGAATCCGCA
>JAVHSF010000181.1:0-5058 GCA_036172035.1 Gallionella sp.
GGCGGGTATTAACTGGCGGGCAGGTAACCCCGATTGACTGAACGGCTGGGTAATAGCCAGTGTCCGTGCCACGCGGCGCGTACCAGATTCGGGTATTCGGGATGCCCCAGGCTGCCGTTGTAACGCCCCAGGGCGCGAAACAAATCGCCATTTTCTCTATCCAGGTAGTGGCGCAATATGGTGCAGCCATAGCGCAGATTGGTGCGCAGATGAAAAAGATTCTGTTCTTTCGTGCCGATCTCGTTGATCCAGAACGGCATCACCTGCATGTAACCGCGAGCGCCCACGCTCGAAACTGCGTATTTCTTGAAACCGCTTTCCACTTCGATCAAGCCCAGCACTAACTGCGGATCCAGACCTGCACGCGTGGCTTCGTAATGCACCGTGTAGAGAAAATCCGTGCGGTATTTCCTATCCGGTAGGCGTTTCTCCAGACGATGCGACATTTCGTTCAGCCAGACATCGGCTTCAGATTGGGTGGAAAAAGCCAATTTTGGTGCAGCCTGATCGGATACGCTATGTTGCAACACGGCGCGCACACTGGCGGAAAGCGGCGTGTCTATTTGCGCACCGGCAAAGGCGTTGGTGGCGAACAATACCGCACACAGGATGGCGGATAGGCGAACGAGGATTGAGGATAGCGGAGCGAGGAACGAGGGCAAGCCTCTGCGCAGTGGCAGTTTGCTTAGTTCCTCAGCCAAAATGTTTGGTTTTTTCATCTCAATCCTCCACTCCTCGCTTCGCTCTCCTCAATCCTCAATCCTGCCCTTGATGAACTCCAGTGCCTCCTGTACCGGCAGGGTCTGCGCCTCACTATCCCGTCTGCCTTGATATTCTAATACGCCCTGCTTGAGGCCGCGCTCACCGATCACAATGCGATGCGGGATGCCGATTAACTCCATGTCGGCAAATATAACGCCGGGGCGCTCGTCACGATCGTCCAGCAATACCTCGATTCCTGCCGTCTGCAATTCGCCATAAAGTTGTTCAACCGCGTTGCGTACCGCTGTACTTTTTGCCATGCCGATGGGGGCGATTGCGACCTGGAAGGGGGCGATCGAGGCGGGCATGATGATACCGCGTGCGTCAAAATTTTGCTCGATGGCCGCCGCCACGATGCGTGATATGCCGATGCCGTAACAGCCCATTTCCATGATTTGCGATTTTCCTTGTGCGTCCAGGAAAGTTGCCTTCATGTCTGCGGCGTATTTGCTGCGCAACTGGAAGATATGTCCGACCTCGATGCCGCGACAGATTTCCAGTGTGCCTTGTCCGTCTGGCGACGGGTCACCCGTCACTACGTTACGAATGTCTGCTACCAGGTCGGCCTCGGGTAAGTCGCGCCCCCAGTTGATGCCGGCGGTGTGGAATTTGGCGATGTTGGAGCCTGCCACAAAATCGCTCATGACCGCTACGCTGCGGTCGGCGATGACGCGCACGGCGCTTCTGTCTATGCCGACGGGTCCCAGGAAGCCGGGCGGGCAGTTAAAAAAAGCGCGAATTTCATCTTCGCGGGCAAAACGGAAGTCGGCGAGGCCGGGTAGTTTGGCCGCCTTGACTTCGTTCAGGTTATGGTCGCCGCGCAGTAATACAACATGCAATTTTTCACCGGCGACCAGTGCCAGTAGTTTGACGGTATTTTGCAGCGGGATAGCGAGTAGTTCGGCAACCTGTTCGCAGGTGGTCTGTTTGGGTGTGTCTACGTTGCGCATAAATTCTGTCGGGGCGGCACGCATGACCTCAGGGGTGACGGCTTCGGCAAGTTCCACGTTGGCAGCGTAGTCAGAGTTCGGGCAATAAGCCAGCGCATCTTCACCGGAATCGGCCAGTACATGGAATTCGTGCGAACCACTGCCGCCGATAGCGCCCGTGTCGGCGGCAACGGCGCGGAATTTTAATCCCAATCGGGTAAAAATCCGGCTGTAGGTTTCATGCATGACTTTATAGGTCTGTTCAAGACTGGCGAAGTCGGCATGGAAGGAATAGGCATCTTTCATCAAAAATTCGCGCGCGCGCATCACGCCAAAGCGCGGACGAACTTCGTCGCGGAATTTGGTCTGTATCTGGTAAAAACTGACCGGTAACTGGCGGTAGCTGCGAATTTCGCGCCGCGCGATGTCGGTAATGACCTCTTCGTGGGTTGGGCCGAAACAAAAAGAATTGTTGTGCCGGTCGCGGATTTTCAGCATCTGTGGGCCGAAGATTTCCCAGCGACCGGTTTCTTCCCACAATTCTGCAGGTTGCACGGCAGGCATCAGTAATTCAAGAGAGCCGGACCGGTTCATTTCTTCTCGCACGATGGCTTCCACGCGGCGCAGCACGCGTAAACCCAATGGCATCCAGGTGTACAAACCACTAGAGAGCTTTTTGATGTAGCCCGCACGCATCATCAGGATGTGGCTGGGAAGTTCGGCTTCAGCAGGGGCTTCTTTTAAAGTGGAGAGGAAAAATTGTGAGACGCGCATGATTTTTGAGGTGATTTTGGTAAACGATTTGCCAATTTTACAGCGAATGCACTTACTACGCATGAGCCGAAATGGGGTTTTAGTCATGTAAATCCGGCAGGAAGGACGCTTTGTCATGCGCTTGTCATGCGGTAAGAGAGAATAGAAGATATATTTGCTTTTCAATAAAGGTGAAATGTGAAAGAATCCGCCAACTGAAATTAAGCTGATAGAGTGGAAAATGATAGACCGAGACGGCTACCGCCCGAATGTCGGCATCATTATCACGAATAACCAAAATCAGGTATTCTGGGGAAAGAGAATCAGGCAGCATTCCTGGCAGTTCCCGCAAGGTGGCATACAGCATGGAGAAAATCCAGAGCAGGCGATGTATCGGGAGTTGTATGAAGAAGTCGGTTTGAAGCCCGAACATGTGCAGATACTTGGGCGTACCCGTGACTGGATGCGTTATGACGTTCCGCAAAGTTGGAGTAAGCGAGAATCGCGAGGCGGTTATCGCGGGCAGAAGCAGATTTGGTTTTTGTTGTATTTGGTTGGACGTGATTGTGATGTCTGTTTGCGTGCTGATGCGCATCCTGAGTTTGATGCATGGCGCTGGACTGACTACTGGCTGGATATTCAGGCGGTAATCGAATTCAAGCGCGAGGTTTATACCAAGGCGCTTAATGAGTTGGTTCGTTATCTGCCCGCGCATAAAACCAGGTGTGCCGGTTCGCAACATATACATAGATGATTTTGTGATTATTTAGGAGTGAAAACATGACGACAGAATATGCTGAATTGAAATCCACGCCCTTGAAGACGGGTTCTTCATATGTGCGTCCCGTGCAGGATTTTGCTGAGCGGGTCAAATTGAGCGATCCGGCAACGACTGTGATGACCGATTTGAACAAGGTTTCGGTGATTAGTGTGCGTGCCAAGACTTCGATGGATCGAGCCAACGCCAAGATGATCCGCTATGGCGTGCGTATGTTGCTGGTGCTGGATGACAACGAGCAGGTTGCCGGACTGCTGACAGCCACGGACGTGCTGGGAGAAAAGCCCATGCATTTCCTGCAAAACATGGGCGGGACACATGCCGACATCATGGTGCGCGACATCATGAGTACGCAGCGCGAATTGCAGGTATTGAAACTGGAAGATGTGCAAAAATCCAAAGTTGGTTCGATTGTGGCTAGTCTGAAAAAAGCTAACAGACAACATGCCCTGGTTGTTGCTGAAAGTGCGGATGGCAGGCAGACCGTCTGCGGTTTGTTCTCCATCACCCAGATTGCCCGTCAGTTGGGGGCTCAGGTGCAGAGTTTCGAGCTGGCGCGCACTTTTGCTGAAATCGAGGCGGTGATTGCCTGTAATGGTTTAACGTGTCCTGTTTCAAAATAAAGGTGAAGTTAATGAATTTATTGTCGCAACGTGTTGCGTTGCTGGTTTTGCTGTTTTCTGTTGCCGGGTGCGCCACTGTCAAGGATGCCAAAGAGACAGTCGGCGGCTGGTTTGGTAGTGGCAGTAATACGCTGGATGCCAGTGATAAAAAGGCCAGTAGCAATAGTTCGGGTTCGTTGCTCAAGTACGCAGCGACATTGCGCGTCAATCCATACCTGGATCAGCGCAAGGTGAAAGACCCGCATTATCTGGGTGACGTGACCGTTCGTGTCGTCGGAATGAGTGGCCGTGAACTGATCATGGATCAGGATGTCGCCGCGATTGCGACGGGCGCGATTAAAAAGCGTTTCGATGCCGAAGGCTTCCAGGTAATGGAAGGGAGCAGTGCAAAGGATGCCGTGTTTGAAATCTCTGGCGTGGTGAAAGAACTTACGCTGAACGTCAAGAATCGTGACGAGATCACCATTGCGATCGAAACAACCTTGAAAGAAGTGGCGACGGGCAAGGTCGTCTGGTCTGGTCTGGTGGTGGAGAAGAATGACCGGTTCGCCGGGGTGAGCGGCGATAATAAGGAAGATCTGATCGCTTATTTGAACAGCGAGTTGCGCGTGGCGAGTGGCAAAACCGTGGAAGCCATCAGTGCCTCCTTGATGGCCTCTCATCCCGAACTGTTCAACTTGACCCCCGGCACCAAGCCGGTGAAAGGCGTGACGGTTTATGTCGCACCGACTATTGCAAAACCTGCGCCTGTGCAGAACTACGGCGTACAGCCAGGTAATGAGATCGGTGTATCAACTTATCGGCCTCATGCGAGTGAAACAGCGGGTTTGTTGCTGGTGAACACGAATCCATCGCGCGCGCGCGTGTATCTGGACGGGGTGTATTACGGCATGTCTCCGCTGCATCTGGAAATGGAGCCCGGCATCCATGCCATCAGCGTGAAACAGTCAGGCTATAAGATGGTGACCGAAAAGGTATCGGTACGTCGCGGTGATAACACCGAGATGGAATTGAATCTGGAACGGTAAAATCTGCAACTCGTGAGTTGCCAGCAGTCAGTTAAAAACCCGCACTCTCTCCTCAATCCTCTCCCGTGAACGGGAGAGGAGGCAATCGCTGCTTCTCCCTGTGGGAGAAGGTTGAGGTGAGGGATGGCGGGTTTTTTATGGCTCTGTCGCAATTAGTTGTTGAAAATATTACAACCTTTTTAATT
>JAVHSF010000182.1:0-5052 GCA_036172035.1 Gallionella sp.
TTCAAATAAATGAAAATATTTCAAATTCGTCGCGGCAGAGTATCCCGGAATATTACGCATCGAGCGCGGGCTTTGCAACGCGCCGATTGTCAAGTCTGCGTTAGAATGCGCGCCTGACGATAGGTTCAAAGCATCAAGTGACTCAACTCAAAAACTACTACTGGCGTATCGCCGGGTTCTATTTCTTCTACTACGCCTTCATCGGGATGTTCGCGCCCTATTGGAGTCTGTACCTGCAATCCATCCATTTCAATGCGATCGAGATCGCCACGCTGATGTCGGTGCAGCCGGTGATGCGCGTACTGGCACCGACTGTCTGGGGCTGGCTGGCTGACCTTACTGGACGGCGTCTGCTGGTGGTGCAGATCGCTGCGTTGCTGAGCGCGGTGTTCTATCTGGGCGTGTTTGCGACCACCAGTTTCTGGGGGATGCTGCTGGTGCTTGCGCTGATGAGTTTTTTCTGGAGCGCCACCATGCCGCTGGTCGAGGCGACCACGCTCAGTTATCTCGGCAAGCGGAGCGCGGGCTATGGTCGACTCCGCTCCTGGGGTTCGATCGGTTTCATCGTTTCGGTGGTGGGGCTGGGCTATGCCTTCGATCACATCGCCATCGCCTGGTTATTGTGGGCGGGATTGATCTGTGAATTGGGCATTCTGATATTTTCCCGTCAATTGCCTGAAACTGGCGTGACCGCCCATCACAGCGATCAGCAGTCTATCCGGCATATCTTGTTGCAACCGCGTGTGATGTCGCTGTTCGGCGCGTGTTTCCTGATGGCTGCGGCGCACGGGCCTTATTACACTTTTTTTTCCATCTATCTGGTCGGGCATGGCTACGCCAAGAGCGCGGTGGGCGGCTTGTGGGCGCTGGGGGTGATTTGCGAGATCGGGGTTTTCTTCCTGATGCCGCGTCTGACGCAGCGCTACGGATTCAATCGTATCCTGCTGGCCAGTTTCAATCTCGCGGTGCTGCGCTTCCTGCTGATAGGCTGGGGCGTGGACTGGCTGATACTGCTGCTGATCGCGCAAGTGCTGCATGCGGCGACTTTCGGCGCATATCACGCCGCCTCGGTGGGGCTGGTGCATGAATTTTTTCAGGGGAGGCATCAATCCAGGGGGCAGGCGCTGTTCGGTAGCCTGACTTATGGGGCGGGCGGTGTGTTGGGTGGGCTGGCCAGTGGCCCGATCTGGCAGCATTATGGTGCAAGCGTCCTGTACACATGCAGCGCGCTGCTGGCGCTGATGGGTTTGCTGCTAATCCGGCGCAAGCTCAGGCTGGCGAACGTGCAGACGCGCTGAATTGACGCGCAAGCGTTTTTTTGATGGATCCTTGTTGCCCTATTCACTAAAGATTTCCGGTCGGTTGCCGATAAGATGACCGGGAGTTCATGCGCATTCTGCGTGGAATATAAAGTTCTCAAGTCTGTGTCTCGATCGTTTATGGGGGCGTGTCAGGCGGTTTCATGGGGAGGGTGGGAGATGGATGAAGATAAGAATGTCTCGTCCAGCCGGTCTGGCCATATCGCCAGGCTGCGCGCGCTGGTGCGTCTGAAAAAATCCATTGCAAAGATCCGCAGATTCGGCCTAACGGGCATGGCAAAGATGACACCCCTGAAGATGAAACTCGTCATGCCCGTTCCCTCACCCCCGTTCCCCCTCTCCCGAGGGGAGAGGGGTACGGTTCGTCGCTACGCGAGTTTCACGTTAAAAGAAGAGATCCGAGCGAAGAAAAAAACGCGCCGCCAATTCGCGCCCCATAGCGACAGAGAGGGGATACCGCTGGGGGGCAGAAGGATGGCGGTCGAGGATAGATGCCATCCGTCGTTGCATGCATGGATGGTTAGTCTGGGGACTCACTCGCTGCTTGCCAGCCTGACATTGGGGGGGTGGGGATATTACTTTCTGGCGAAACTGGGCATGTACTGGGCGGATTTGATGGGCTTTCATGCGCCCGCAAACCTGTTGCTCGCGGGATTCATATTCTGGCCCGTTGTCTCACCTGTCAGGCGTCGCGTCAAGGGTGTGGTCACGGTGCTGCTCGCCATCGCACTGCTTTATCATGATTCCTGGTTGCCGCCTGTGGATCGCCTCGTGTCGCAGGCATCCTTGTTAGCCCAGTTCAATGCCGTTTATCTGACCGATCTGGCATTGAGATTCGTCAGCGGCAAAGTGATCGCACTGTTGTTGCTGGCGAGTGCCTTGTACTGGTTGGCCTCGTTATGGTTGCGCATGAGTATGGTGGTCGTCGCGGCCATGTTGGTTGTAGGGCTGGTTTCGGCATTTCAGGGAGGAACTGCTGTGATTGAAAGCGAGACCATCAATCTGACCCCGTTCGTTCAAGATGAATTGGAGGGCGAGTCTCGCAAGGCAGTGGCTTTTTTGCCCCCCGATGTCCATGAGGTTCCGTTTGACGTTATTTTCATCCAGGTGTGTTCCCTGTCGTGGGACGATGTCCAGGCGGTGGGGCTGGATCATCATCCGTTGTGGCGTCGTTTTGACATGGTGTTCACGAAGTTCAACTCAGCCGCGTCGTACAGTGGGCCGGCGGCGATCAGGTTGTTGCGGGCGACCTGCGGACAGCCGGAACATGGGAAATTGTATCTGTCGGCAGCGAATGACTGTTATCTGATGGGCAGTCTGCAGCGCGCCGGGTTCGAGCCGGGTCTGGCGATGAATCACGATGGCAGATTCGATCATTTCCTCGATCAGATCGGGATGCAAGGGCGCTTGAATGTGCTGCCCATGTCATTGGACGGCCTGAAGATTGTTCAATATGCCTTTGACGATGCCCCTGTTTATGACGATGTCGAGGTGCTGCGGCGCTGGCTGAAAAAACGTGATATATCCGGGGGCAAACGCGCTGCGCTGTATTACAACACGGTGAGCCTGCATGACGGCAATCATTATCCCGGCACGCACGCAGAGCCGAACACGCTGAAGACCTATAGAGAACGTTTGTCGAGATTTCTGGATGGAATGGAAGGTATGCTTGATGAGATGGAGCGGTCGGGGCGGCATGCCGTCGTGGTGATGATTCCCGAACACGGTGGTGCGGTGCGTGGCGACAAGCGGCAGATCGCCGGTTTGCGCGAGATTCCAACCCCGGCCATTACGCTGGTTCCGGTCGGCATCAAGGTGGTCGGAGGCGGCGTTTCGCGGGCAGGCGAGACGCAGATCGTCGATCAGGCGACCAGTTATCTGAGCCTTTCGCTGGTCATCCGACGCATGCTGCAAAAATCGCCCTTCGACTTGCCGGTGTTCAAGCCGGAATATTATGTCGAAGGTTTGCCCGCCGTGCCGTTCGTGTCACAGAATGAAAAAATGACAGTGGTTGAGTACAATGACGCCTACTATCTAAGCCGAGATGGCGTGAAATGGGAAAACTATGCCGAATTCAACAAACTGGTCGCTGCGCCGCGTTAAGCCGGACGACCATTATGCTTCGGGCAGAAATGAATAATCCGCATAAACACAAGCCCGGTTTGATGCACGTCTGGCGTGCAACGGGTGTCGCGCTGCAAGGATTGCGTGCCGCGCTCATCAATGAAGATGCCTTTCGTCAGGAGCTGTTGGTCGCTGCAATCGCCATTCCGGTAGCGCTGTTATCAGGTGCCGACGCGACCGGCAAGGCTTTGCTGGTGGGCAGTATTTTTCTGGTACTCATCGTCGAACTGCTCAATTCCGCGCTGGAAGCGTCGGTTGATTACACTTCGCTGGAACGGCATCCGCTGGCAAAACGCGCCAAGGATATTGCCAGTGCGGCGGTATTCATGAGCATTTTGAATGCCATCGCGGTGTGGGGCTTGCTGTTTCTTTTTTGAGCGATAGCAGGTTTTTAGCTTCCATCGGGCAAAAATTAGCTGCTTTACCCGTGGCTGTGCTGTCAAGCAGCGTCTGTTGTGTCATAATCGCGCGCTCTAAAATCGGGCAATTTGCAGGTTAAACACTATGAGCGCACAAACACTTTACGACAAACTTTGGAATTCCCATTTGGTCAGGCAGGATGCTGACGGCACGGCGCTGATTTATATAGACCGCCAATTGGTGCATGAAGTGACCAGCCCGCAAGCCTTCGAGGGACTAAGAATGGCGCATCGCGCGCCCTGGCGCACTGCCTCAATGCTGGCCGTACCCGATCACAATGTGCCGACCGCCAACCGTGCGGCGGGGATCACCGATCCGATTTCACGCCTGCAAGTCGAGACGCTGGATGCGAATTGCAACGAGTTTGGTATCACTGAATTCAAGATGGGCGACATCCGTCAGGGCGTGGTGCATGTCATCGGCCCCGAACAGGGCGCGACGCTGCCCGGCATGACGGTAGTGTGCGGTGATTCGCATACCAGCACGCATGGTGCGTTCGCGGCACTGGCGCACGGTATCGGCACGTCCGAAGTCGAACATGTCATGGCGACGCAGTGTCTGGTGGCGAAGAAGTCCAAGGCTATGCTGGTAAAAGTGGAGGGCGTACTCGGCAAAGGCGTGACGGCGAAAGATATCGCGCTGGCGGTGATCGGACAGATCGGCACGGCGGGCGGCACGGGTTACGCGATTGAATTTGCGGGCAGTACGGTGCGGCACTTGAGCATGGAAGGCCGCATGACCTTGTGCAATATGGCGATCGAAGCGGGCGCGCGCGCCGGCATGATCGCGGCGGATGACACGACTTTTGCTTACCTTAAGGGTCGTCCGTTTGCGCCGCACGGCGAACAATGGGAACAGGCAGTCGCTCAGTGGCGCGACTTGCACAGCGATGCGGGGGCAAAGTTCGACGCGACACTGGTGCTGGATGCGGCAATTATCCGTCCGCAAGTAACCTGGGGTACCTCGCCGGAAATGGTGGCGTCCATTGATGGGCGCGTGCCTGATCCTGCAACCATGAGTGCGGATAAGCGCGAAGGCGCGGAACGTGCGCTGGCTTATATGGGCTTGCAGGCGAATACGCCGATCAGCGAAATCCAGATAGACAAAGTGTTCATCGGTTCCTGCACCAATGGTCGCATCGAAGACATGCGCGCGGCGGCAGCGGTCGCCCGTGGCAATAAGGTTGCGG
>JAVHSF010000183.1:0-1096 GCA_036172035.1 Gallionella sp.
TCGACGTGGGGCAGTGGCAAATTCATCGCTATCGGGGCAGCGTGTATGCGCAGCCAGTCTTGCCGAACATCGACTCACACGCAGCCATTCCTTGGCAGGGTGAAAGTGAACTGCTTTGGCATCCACTTCAGCAACGTTTGTTATTTACTCAAGGTGTCGGTCGTGGTGTGAGTCTGGCTAAATTACACTCGGAAGCCGTTTCGCTGCGGACGCGACGAGGTGGAGAGGCATTGCGCCCGTACGCTCAGGCAGCTACGCGCACACTGAAAAATTTGCTGCAAGAACAGCACATCCCACCTTGGCAGCGTGACAGACTGCCTTTGCTCTATCACGGTGAGACCTTGATCTGTGTCGTAGGGATTGCCGTGGCGGCTGAATATCAGGCACAAGCAGGGGAGGCTGCCTTGCAGTTGTCACTATTGGAAAAAAATTCATTTTTTTAAATGAATCTGTCAAACGACGTACACAAGCTACAGCGGTTTCGAATTTCAACTTTGAAACCGTCAATAACTGTTTTTTTAGAATAAATCAGCCTTTACTTAAAACGAAATACGATAAATCCCCGATGTTATTTCTGGGCCAAGATGATGTAGCAATTCCGATAGCATTTCTTTTTCATCTTGGCGCGCGCGCGCCGTCCCATCGAATTTGAAACCTGCTGGCATTGACCAACTACCGTGACCGTCTAGTAATAAAGCCCCGTTATCTGTACTTAGTGTTGCCAGTAAATTACGCTTATTCGCTGTAATGTTGAGCTTGTAGTCGCCCAGCGGGGTGATTGTTGATAGAGCAGAACCTGCCTGATGCCAATACACCGTGGCATTCCCTTGAACATCTTGGCCTTTCAGTGTTAATACCGAGCTTTCCAGCAATAACTGTCCTGTAAATTGAGCGGGCTTTAGAAATGAAGAGATTTCACCAATGCTGGCGGCAGGAAGATGGATGTGTACGGGTCGCAGCACTATTTGTTGCGTGTCTATCAGTAGCTGCATAGGAGCGGACGAGAGGAAGTCATCCCAGGTAAAAAGTACTTCTATTTGACCACGTAATAAGGCACTCGGTTTTATTTCCCAACTTAATGCGTGTAATACCAACG
>JAVHSF010000184.1:0-1087 GCA_036172035.1 Gallionella sp.
TGTACCAAGCTCCAACTTCAAATCCAGAACGGAAATGGCGCTTCATCTCAAAGCGTCCGCCCCAGTCGCCCGCCAAAAAACGCCCACCACGTACCGTAGCACTGAGTCCGGTGATGGGGAGTTGATAGTGCAATGCCGCTAAAGCCGACACAGTAGAATAATTACGGAAAGCCAAACCGCCACCCACATCACGCTGTTTGAGCGCATCCACCGTTAAATCAATAGCCCAAGGCGAAACCTCGGGGTAATAAAGGATTTGCCCTCCCGCACCGCCAAACATTTCTTCATACAACCCCACTGTGGCACGCGCATAAATACGGTCATTCGGATGGAAATATTGATTAGCCACGGCTTGTATCAATTTGACATTGCCTGTTTTTTTGTAACTGGCCACATCTGTGCGCACATGCGGCAATAAACTATTGCTTTTCGAAGTTACCCCGCTGATGTCCTGCGACAAAGTTAATTGCGTCGTTGCTTTTAGAAATAATCCTTCGCCAGCTTGTTTTTCAATACTGGCATTAACAAATGCCTCATAGCGCAAAGCCCCGCTTGGGTCATTGAAGAAAAACCCCATACCCGGTGAAACGCGGAACTTACTCAACCCAGCACCTTCGCCCCGCAGGCTGATGATGTCACCATCGTTACCATCAAAATGCGTCTGAAAATACTCTTCCTCAACCGCAGCCAACAGTGCTTCATCTTCTTCATGCTGAGATTCGGCGTAGCTGACGGATACCGTTTCTGCCAATTGCTTACGGCTGATCGTTCCGTTGAAGTATCGTTGCAACTGGCGTGCATCACTAAAGGTATAAGTCGCCAGCGGCATGTCGTTGATGGTGTAATTTACTTTTATTTCTTGGGTATCTAACGGTGAACGCAGCAACAACGTACGCACAGCACGTCCTACGGCACGGCTAGGCAATGAGATGCGGGTATTGGTCAATGTCGCTTCTAGTGCATGTTCAGACAAATGCAGATGAATATTCTTAAAATCTTGCTCTAACAAACGTTGTACTAAGGCTTGTTTATGCTGCGGCTCACTGTTCCATGCCGCTAGCGTGGGACGCGCCACGACTTCAGTATC
>JAVHSF010000185.1:0-5004 GCA_036172035.1 Gallionella sp.
CTAAGCTATTACAACAAGACATTACAACTGGCGGTACCCGGCGATCCGACACTCGACCGTGAAGCCATCAGGCATCGGACACAAGCGTTACAACAAACACCTCCTACGGCCAATTAGCGCCATGAATACGCACAACCCATCCGTACATCACCAGCGTATCGGCGAGACTCTGCTTGCCCAAGAGCAAATAAATGAAGATCAGCTACACATCGCCCTGCAGAAGCAGAAAAGCGACCACAAGCCGCTGGGGGAAGAGCTGCTCGACCTGCACTTCATTTCCGAGAACGCCATGCGGAATGCCGTCTCGGAAGCGGCAGGCTATAAACCCCTCGACCTGACCGGTCTGGTAGCCAACGCTGCGGCACTGGCGCTCATCCCAAAACCGGTCGCGCTCAAGCACACCATCTTCCCGGTCAGCTATGACGCGACAACAGGCAACATGGTCATCGTCGCCGCCAATCCAGACGACATCATGGCGCGCGATGCGGTCACCTCTTTCCTGTTCCGGGCCAGCCAAACGACGGGACAGCGCATCATTCCCGAATGGCACATCGCCTCCAGCGCGGAAGTACTCGCCGCGATAGACAAGTTTTACAACCGTGAGCTTTCCATTGATGGCATTCTTTTTGAACTGGAGGGTGGCGAACTCGACCTGAACGCGCTGACACAAGCGGGCGCGTCGTACAGCCATCCGATTGTCCGCCTTACCGATGCCCTAATTGCGGATGCGGTCAGCCGCAGCGCCTCGGACATCCACTTCGAGCCCGAAGAACAGTTTTTACGCATCCGTTACCGTATTGACGGCGTATTAAGGCCGGTACGCTCACTGGAAAAAGCAAACTGGATGGCCATACTGGTGCGCCTGAAAGTCATGTCGGGCATGAACATCGCCGAGACTCGCGCCCCGCAGGACGGACACATTTCGCTCTCGCTACTGGGTCGCCAGATAGACTTTCGCGCCGCGTCACACCCGACCATCCACGGCGAGAACTTCGTGCTGCGGATACTCGACCGCAAACGCGGCATTGTCAGTCTGGACAAGCTGGGCATGACCGACGACAACCTCATGCTACTCAAGCGCATGCTGGAAAGACCGGAGGGCATCATGCTGGTCACAGGCCCCACCGGCTCCGGCAAAACCACAACACTCTATTCGATACTCAATCATCTGAACAGTGATGACGTGAATATCATGACGCTGGAAGACCCGGTGGAATACCCGATGCCGCTGACCCGGCAAACCTCCATCAGCGACACCGTCAAGCTGGACTTTTCCAACGGCATACGCTCACTGATGCGCCAGGATCCAGACATCATTCTGGTGGGCGAAATCCGCGACCACGACACTGCCGAAATGGCGTTGCGCGCGGCGATGACCGGGCATCAGGTGTTTTCGACCCTGCACACCAATTCGGCTATCGGCTCGGTGGCACGCCTCCACGATCTTGGTATCATCGAAGAGATGTTTGCCGCCAACCTGATCGGCATCATCGCCCAGCGGCTGGTCAGAAAACTTTGCCCGCTGTGCAAACAAGGCTACTCGCCCGACACCGCCGAGCGCCGCTTGATGGGCATAAGCCCCGATGAAAAAATTACCCTGTTCAACCCGGTCGGTTGCCCCGACTGTGACAATCAGGGCTACAAGGGTCGTCTGGCCATCATGGAAATCCTGCGCTTCGACCGGGGCATGGTCGAACTGATCACCCTCCACGCCGGTCTGAAAAAAATTACCGACTACGCGCTGGAACAAAAATTTATTGCGCTCGCCGAAGACGGTATCCGGCGGGTGCGTGAAGGACTCACCTCTCTGCGCGAAGTGCGTCGCGTGGTGGATTTCAGCGAACGGATGACAGAATAATGGCTCTCTACCACTACCGCGCCATTGATGCCAACGGCAAAATCGCCAAAGGTGAAACGGATGCCATCAACGAGTTTGATCTGGAGTCGCAACTCGGCAAGAGCGGCCTCGAACTGATCAAGGCGAGTCCCGTCAAGGATCGTACACGTACCATCCACAAACTGGCACGGCGCGACCTGATCCATTTCATGTTCCAGCTGGAAATGCTGTTCCGCGCTGGCGTGCCGATACTGTCCATACTGGCCGATTTGCGCGACACGGCGGAAACAGCGCAAATCAAAAACCTGTGCGCCAACCTGTATGAAAAAATTGATTCCGGCTCGACCATTTCGGAAGCCCTCGCCGCGAACCCCGGCATCTTTCCCGAGCTGGTCGTCAATCTGGTGCGCGCGGGGGAAGCGACTGGACAATTGCCCGACGTGCTGAAGGAAATCGTAGCATCGCTGAAATGGCAGGACGAACTCGCCTCCAAGACCAAGCAGTTGTTGCTGTACCCGGCTTTCGTGACCGTCGTGGTCGGTTCAGTAGTGGTATTTTTAATGATTTACCTCGTCCCGCAAATCGTCGGTTTTGTCGCCAACATGGGTGGCAAGATGCCCATGCAAACCATCGCCCTGCTCTGGGTGTCGGGTGTGTTTGTCAATTACTGGTGGCTGATTATCCCTGCCCCGTTCGTTCTGGCATTCCTGCTGATACTGTTATCGAAGGTCAACCCGCGCTTCAAACGGATGATGCATGCCGCCCAACTGCGCATCCCCTATATCGGGATCATCATCAAAAAAATCATCCTGGCGCGGGTCAGCGACACCCTGGGGCTGACCTATCGCACCGGCATCCCGGTACTGGACGGATTGGAATATTGCAGCAGTGTCACCGGCAACATTATCGTCAAGGAAGCCATAGACAAGGCGCGTGCGGACATTGCCAACGGTGCGCCCATCAGTCAGGGTTTTGCCGCGCAACGGCTGTTCCCGTCGCTGGTCATCCGCATGATCAAGGTGGGCGAAGAAACCGGCGACCTGGCGGGTTCACTGAAAAATATCTCCTACTTCTACAACCGCGACATCAACGACTCGATCAGCCGCGTCCAGGCTCTTATCGAACCCACGCTCACCATTGTACTCGGCCTCATTCTGGGCTGGATCATGATGGCCGTGCTGGGGCCCATCTACGACACAATCAGCAAACTCAAATTGTCATGAAAACTGTCCTGCTCGTCAATTCTTCAGGTGCGCGTTATTTCCGACGCGTTGGCGGCGTGTGGCAACCCGTAGAACAGCCCGGTGCCAAGACCCGGTTATGGGTGATTGCCAATCTGCCCGAAGAGACACTGGAAGCATTCCACTTCCCGTTCCTGATCGGGCGTGACCGCAGCAATTTTCTGGAACGTCGTCTGCTCGGCGCTTTCCCGCACAGCAAATACCGCGCCGCACCTGTTGTTTCAGGAGGTCTCCTCAAATCCGGCACCGCCGTACTGACGGGCTTGACCGTTGCCGATGCGGTAACCAGCCAGCTCGACAAACTGGACGTATCCATCTCGGGTGTCTGGGGCGCGGCCATGCTGCTTACCCTGATGCTCAAGCGTCTCGGTATCGCCAATACGATATTGGCCATGCCCAGCGTGCATCACTTGCGCATTCTGGTGGTCAAGGACGGCATCCCGGTACTCACGCGCTGCGTAAGACGCTATAGCGAAGACAGCGATGACGAAAATGACAGCGATGCCAACGAAATCCTGCGTACCCGCCAGCATCTGGAAAACCAGCGCATCTTTGAACACGATGCCATCCCGCCAGTGCTTTATCTGGGCGAGTCCACCCCGGTACACGAATACCTGACCCGTGCCGGACTCACGCTGCTGCCCGTACCCAAAACGTTTGCCCCGAACGGTGAAGCCGGTTACCTGCACGCACTGTTCGAGTTCGCCATCTCCTCACCGCGCGGACAGCTTGCCCCGCTGCAATTGCGCGCCCGCCATCTTGCCGAAAATTTGCGCGAAACATCGTATCTGGGCATCGCCGCCAGCCTGCTTGCCATCGTCCTGTTCGGCCAGGCCGATTTCCGCGCGCTGATGGATCTGCACCAGCACCAGCGCACCCTGCTCGCCGATATGCAACTTGCCGCCAGCGTGCGCGATCACCTGGCGGACAGCATCAGCGCATCCGGCAAAGACCCGGCACTGGTGCGCCAGGCCGCGCGCTTTGCGGCACTTGAAATGGATGCCGCGCCCACGCCAGAGGCGATCTTTCAGGTCGCAGCAAGCGCTATTGCCAACCTGCCTCAAGTACGCATCAAAAATCTGCTCTACCGTTTTCCCAAAGCGGGCGAGTCCTACTGTCAGGGACAAAGCATCATTGACCTGCCGCTGTTGAACGGCGGCAGCCCGGCCGATTCGGGCATCAACCAGGCCACCGGTAACCCGCTGCGCCACGCCGAACTGCAATTCGCAATCTTACTCACGGCGGATCTCACCCCTGCCGCACAAACCGAAATCCGCAAACGCATTTCCGCCACCCTCAAAAACATGGACGGCATCCAGTTGATGGGAGATCCCGCCGCCTTCTCGCTGGTCAACACCCTTTCCGGCGGACTCGGCCTGGACACGCCCCAGACAGAAAACAACTGGTGCATGAGCATTTCCTGGAAAGGTAATTCGGCCACCGCCAAACCGGCAAGCGAAGCGAAGGAGGCGAAGCCAGACGCAAAACCCTCGTTAATCCCTGCGGGCGAGGGAGCCAACGCATCGCCACGCGAATTTCATGTTAAGGGACTGCCATGAACGCCTACCATGTCGTGCTTAAACCCGCCAGGGTTGCCCTGATACTATTTGCGGCATCCGTGGTGTTCGCGGTGGTCACCATCGTCGGCCTTGCAAAATATCGTGCCAGCCAGGAACAGATACTCACGCAAACCGGGCAACGCCTGGCCGACACGCGCGACAGCATCCAAAAACTGACCTACGACCTCGACTCGATCAACCGGCTTGCCGCGCAATACCAGCGGCTCAGTCGGCTCGGTTTCGTCGGCAAACCGGATCGGGATGCGTGGATAGAAAATTTGAAAGCCATCTACAACGACACCCACCTGCCGCCCACCCTGCGCTACACCCTGGCTCCGCCACAATTACTCAACCTGCAACCGGTGCC
>JAVHSF010000186.1:0-2738 GCA_036172035.1 Gallionella sp.
GATTTTCATCGAGCAGAAATGCGGACCGCACATCGAGCAGAAATGCGCGACCTTGGCCGATTCCTTGGGTAGCGTTTCGTCGTGGAATTCGCGGGCGCGATCCGGGTCGAGGCCGAGGTTGAACTGGTCTTCCCAGCGGAATTCGAAACGCGCCTTGCTCATCGCGTTGTCGCGGATTTGCGCGCCGGGGTGTCCCTTGGCCAGATCGGCGGCGTGGGCGGCGATCTTGTAGGTGATGATGCCTTCCTTGACATCGGCCTTGTTTGGTAAACCCAGGTGTTCTTTCGGCGTGACGTAGCACAGCATGGCGGTGCCGAACCAGCCGATCATCGCCGCGCCGATGGCGCTGGTGATGTGGTCGTAGCCGGGGGCGATGTCCTGGGTCAGCGGTCCCAGCGTGTAGAACGGCGCATCGTTGCACCACTTAGCCTGCAAGTCCATGTTTTCCTTGATTAAATGCATGGGTACGTGGCCGGGGCCTTCGATCATCACCTGTACGTCGTGTTTCCAGGCAATCTGCGTCAGTTCGCCCAGCGTCTTCAGTTCGCCCAGTTGCGCCTCGTCGTTGGCATCATAGATAGAGCCGGGGCGCAGGCCGTCGCCCAGGCTGAAGGTCACGTCGTAGGCCTTCATGATTTCGCAGATGTCTTCGAAATGGGTGTAGAGGAAGTTTTCCTTGTGGTGCGCCAGACACCATTTTGCCATGATGGAACCGCCGCGCGAGACGATGCCAGTCATGCGGTTGGCGGTCATCGGCACGTAGCGCAACAGCACGCCGGCGTGGATGGTGAAATAGTCCACGCCCTGTTCAGCCTGCTCGATCAGGGTGTCGCGGAAGATTTCCCAGGTCAGGTCTTCGGCGCGGCCATTGACCTTTTCCAGCGCCTGATAAATGGGTACAGTGCCGATCGGCACAGGGGAATTGCGGATAATCCATTCGCGGGTTTCGTGAATGTGTTTGCCGGTGGACAGGTCCATCACGGTGTCGCCGCCCCAGCGGATCGCCCAGGTCATCTTCTCGACTTCTTCCTGAATGCTGGAACCCAGTGCCGAGTTGCCGATGTTGGCGTTGATCTTCACCAGAAACTTGCGACCGATAATCATCGGTTCGATCTCGGGGTGGTTGATGTTGGCGGTAATCACGGCACGACCGGCGGCCACTTCGTCGCGCACGAATTCAGGGGTGATTTTGCTGGGCATCGAATTGCCGAAATTTTCGCCCGGATGCTGGCGGAGCATCATCTCGTTCATGCCGTCCACTTTTTGGTTCTCGCGGATGGCGATGTATTCCATTTCTGGCGTGACGATGCCCTGACGCGCATAGTGCATCTGGGTAACGTTTTTGCCCGCCTTGGCGCGGCGCGGCGCGCGGCTCAGATTGAAGCGCATCTCGGCGAGTTCCGGGTCATCCAGGCGTTGCTGGCCGTAATCGGAAGTCAGGCGGGGCAGGATTTCCGTGTCGTCGCGTTCGACAATCCATGCCTCACGCATCGGCGCAAGACCCGACCGGATGTCAATCTTTACGGCTGGGTCGGAATAGGGGCCTGAGCAGTCATAGACATAAATGGGCGGGTTCTTTTCTGCGCCCATGCCGTCAGGCGTATCGTCCTGCGAGATTTCACGCATCGGTACGAGTAGGTCGGGGCGGCTGCCCTGCACATAGACTTTTCGGGAATTGGGCAGCGGCTTGATGGCGGCGGCATCAACGTGCGCGGCCTCGGCTGTGAATTTGGTGTTGGCGTTCAATTGATGATGCTCCTAATAAGCAGGAAGCATCCGGTGATGCTTCCCTACGACGGCATTACCCGTACAGGTTCAGAGGGTGACTCTCACTTCGCGGCAAAAAAGCACACGAAGACCCCTAGCGAGTCGCGCAAGTTACTGGAAAAACTGAAAAAATGCAACCCGGGCGGCGTTCGGGCGATAAGCATCTGTTGAGCATGGCGGGGTGTGTTGCTATACTCGCGCAGAATAACAATCTGAACTCCAAAATATCTATACACAGGGATGGTGATTAAAATGCAGAATGTGGAACAAGTGCGCTTCAACATGATAGAACAGCAAATTCGTCCGTGTGAGGTTTTGGAAGGGCGGATACTGGATCTGTTGCATCATGTGCGCCGTGAAAATTTCGTGCCGGACAGCAAAAAAGCAATGGCCTTTATGGACATGGAAATCCCGCTAGGTTTTGGGGTATCCATGTGGCAGCCCAAACTTGAGGCGCGTGCGCTACAGGAGTTGCATCTCGGTCACAACGATCAGGTGCTGGAAGTCGGCACGGGCAGTGGCTATCTGACGGCTTTGCTTTCCTCGCTGGCCGGGCATGTCACTTCGGTCGAAATCGTGCCGGAGCTGAGCGCGATGGCCAAACAGCATTTGCAGCCTTACCACCGCGAAAATATCACGCTGGAAATTGGCGATGCGGCGCACGGCTGGGGCGAGGGTGCGAACTATGATGCCATCGTGTTGACGGGTTCTACGCCCATTTTGCCGGAAATTTTCAAAGCCAGTCTGAAAATTGGCGGACGTCTGTTCGCCATCATCGGCGAAGCCCCGGTGATGGAGGCGAAGCTGATCACCCGTGTGGCTGCTGACACTTATACGACGGTCAATATCATGGAAACCAGCACCGCGCCGTTGCAAAACGCCGAACACCCCAAGCGTTTTGTCTTTTAATTTGTTGGGTAGATTTTCGGGTGAATTTGCGGGTCAATTTTGTTCGCAGATTTCCCCGGTAA
>JAVHSF010000186.1:2838-4998 GCA_036172035.1 Gallionella sp.
TTTTTCTGGACAAATTTTTGGGGCGGATTGCGCAATCCGTCAGCAAACGGTAGTATTAGCAAATTCTAATAAACCGTTGCACCATTCCGATGAAAATCCAATCCGATGAAAATTAAGTCATTCGTATTTTTCCTGCTCACAGCCCTCGGTACATCAAGCTGTGTTCAGGCAGCCGATTTGTTGGAAACTTTCCATGCCGCGCAGGCTAATGATGCGCAATTTGCCGCTGCGCGTGCCACCCAGCAGGCCGGACAGGAAAAGTTGCCTCAAGGACGTTCATTGTTGATGCCGAGTGTCAATCTCAGCGCGAACAGCACATTCAATGACCTGACCACGCAATACAAGGGCGCATTGGGCGCATTTCCTTTTCCGGGAGGGGCGAACCGTTACAACAGTCACGGTTACGGTGTGACGCTGGTTCAGCCCTTGTTTCGCCAGCAAAACTGGATCGCCTACTCTGAGGCCGAATTACAGGTCGCGCAAAGTGAAGCGCAATTCAAAATCGCCGAGCAGGATTTGCTGTTGCGTACAGCACAGGCTTATTTCGACGTGTTGATCGCCCAGGACAGCGTGCAGCTCGCCGAAGCGCAAAAGATCGCCATTGCCGAACAGCTCGCGCAGGCGAAACGTAATTTTGAAGTGGGTAGTGCCACCATCACCGATACCCACGAGGCACAGGCGCGCCATGATCTGACCAGTGCGCAGGAAATCGCCGCGCAGAATAATCTGGAGATCAAGCGCCGCGCCTTGCAACAACTGATTAACGCGTTGCCGCAAAATCTCAAGCCGCTAGGCAAACAATTCAAGCTGGAAGCGCCGCAACCGGCCGATATGGAAAAATGGGTGGGTGACGCGCAACTGAACAGCCCGCAGCTGGCCATTGCGCAGGCGGGGGCGGAGCTGGCCGGAAAAGAAGTGGCGCGCAACCGTGGCGGGCATTATCCCACTGTGGATATGGTCGCCAATTATTCAAAGAATTTCTCCAATGGCGGCAGCTTCGGCGTGGGGAGCGACAGCACCAACAAAAGCATAGGCGTGCAACTCAATCTGCCGATATTTCAGGGCGGGGCGATCAATTCAAAATGGCGCGAGGCGGAAGCCAATCACGAGCGCGCCAGGCAGGAGTTGGAAAACGCACGCCGTGGTGTTGCGCTGCAAACCCGTCAGGCCTATCTGGGGGTGGTGAGTGGCATCGCGCAGGTCAAGGCATTGCAGCAAGCGCTGACTTCCAGCGAGAGCCTGCTGGCGGCCAGCAAACTGGGGCAGGAAGTGGGTGTGCGCACCAATCTGGATGTCTTGAACGCACAGCAGCAACTCTATTCGACTCGTCGTGACCTGTCTCAGGCTCAATACGATTACCTCATCAGCCAATTGCGCCTGAAAGCCGCAGTGGGTGCGCTGGGTGAGGCAGAATTGGCCAAGGTCAATCAGGCGCTCGACTGATTTTCAGCATCACGTTTCCATCGTTTTTGCTTGACATGCCTTTCTTGATGCGGGTTTAATGCGCGCTCTTTTGATGAATGTGCGTCGTGATTGACCCCCCCACCTGCTACGGCATGCTTAAAAGCCTGGCAGATAATCCCGACTTTTCCCGGAGAGATTTGACGAAACGGCTGGGCATCAGTCTTGGCAAGGTCAATTTTTGTCTGAATGCATTGATTGAAAAAGGCTGGCTGAAAGTCGGCAATTTCCGCAGCAGCACCAACAAACGCGCCTATGCTTATTTACTGACCCCGCAAGGCGTGGAACAAAAGGGTCGCCTGACGATAGAGTTCCTGCAAATCAAGGTGCGCGAATACGAGTCACTGCGTGCGGAAATGGCGGAACTGAAGCGTGAAACTGAACAAGGTGAATTTCGGTGGGAGCAGTTATGAGTAACGAATCGGTTCATGCCGTCATTCTCGCTGGCGGCACGGGCAGCCGTTTGTGGCCGTTGTCGCGCCAACAGATGCCCAAGCAGTTTCTGACGCTGGACGGCGATGCCTCTTTGCTGCAAACCACCATTAACCGTTTGGCGCCGCTGATCGCTGCCGACCAGGTATTGATCGTCACGCAGGAAGCGTTCGCCAAGGGCGAGGCTTACCACGCACTGCTGCCTTATCGGTCTTTATTTGAGCCGGTCGGACGCAACACTGCTCCGGCGATTGCGCTGGCGGCGGC
>JAVHSF010000187.1:0-1081 GCA_036172035.1 Gallionella sp.
AAAAGAACGTTCGTTCTGTTCAAGCGCGAAATGCTGTGACATAATCCGCGCACGATTTTTTAAGGGATAAGAAAATGGATGAGAATAAAAGCAAGGCACTCTCGGCAGCATTGAGCCAGATCGAAAAGCAGTTCGGCAAGGGTTCGATTATGCGCATGGGCGCGGGCGATGTGGCGAAGGATATTCAGGTGGTTTCCACCGGTTCGCTGGGTCTGGACATCGCGCTGGGCGTGGGCGGTTTGCCGCGCGGTCGCGTGATCGAGATTTACGGCCCGGAATCTTCCGGCAAAACCACGCTTACCCTGCAAGTCATCGCAGAAATGCAAAAGCTGGGCGGCACGGCGGCTTTTATTGACGCGGAACACGCACTCGATCCGCAGTACGCGCAGAAGCTGGGTGTCAAGGTCGAAGACCTGCTGATTTCGCAACCCGACAACGGCGAGCAAGCCCTGGAAATCACCGACATGCTGGTGCGTTCCGGCTCGGTGGATGTGGTGGTGATAGACTCCGTCGCCGCGCTGACTCCGAAAGCCGAGATCGAAGGCGAAATGGGCGATGCGCAGATGGGTCTGCACGCGCGGCTGATGTCGCAAGCCCTGCGTAAATTGACCGCCAATATCAATCGCTCCAACACCATGGTCATCTTCATCAACCAGATTCGCATGAAGATCGGCGTGATGTTCGGCAACCCGGAAACCACCACAGGTGGCAACGCGCTGAAGTTTTACGCTTCCGTACGCATGGACATCCGCCGTGTCGGCGCGATCAAGAAGGGCGACGAAGTGGTCGGCAACGAAACCCGCGTCAAAGTGGTCAAGAACAAGGTCGCCCCGCCGTTCCGCGAAGCCTTTTTCGACATCCTGTACGGCGAAGGTATCTCGCGTGAAGGTGAAATCGTGGATTTGGGCGTGTTGCACAAGCTGGTCGAAAAATCCGGTTCCTGGTACAGCTACAACGGCGAAAAAATCGGTCAGGGCAAAGACAATGTGCGCGAATACTTGCGTTCACATCCTGAAATGGCGCGCGAAATCGAGAACAAGATACGCGCCATCGTCGGCGTGGCACTGATAGATGCGGGTCA
>JAVHSF010000188.1:0-4978 GCA_036172035.1 Gallionella sp.
CTAATTGAATAGAGCTGGTTTGAAGTATGAGTGATGAAATTGTGGATATTTTTACTGACGGAGCCTGCAAGGGCAATCCCGGCGTGGGCGGCTGGGGCGCGTTGTTGCGGCTCAAGGGCAAGGAGCGCGAACTGTTCGGCGGCGAGGCGCATACCACCAATAACCGTATGGAATTGATGGGGGCGATTGCCGCGCTGGAGGCGTTGACGCGGCCTTGTCGGGTGAGGCTGCACACCGATTCCAAGTATGTGCATCAGGGTATCACTGCCTGGCTGGCTGGCTGGAAGCGTTCCGGCTGGAAAACCGCGAGCAGGAAGCCAGTCAAGAACGATGATTTGTGGCGCAGACTGGACGGGGCTGCGGCGCAGCACAAGATTGAGTGGATATGGGTCAAGGGACATGCCGGACACGAAGGGAACGAGTGCGCCGACGTGTTGGCGAATAAGGGCGTAGAGATGATTTTGGGGCAGTCAAATGCGTAGAATCGTACTGGATACCGAAACCACCGGCCTTGATCCAAAAAGAGGCCATAGAATTATAGAGATAGCTGCAATAGAAATGGATGGTCGCCGTGTCTCCAAACGGCATTTCCATCATTATCTGGATCCCGAGCGCGAGGTGGACGAGGATGCCGCGCGGGTACACGGCTTTACCTGGGACATGCTGCGCGGGCGGGCGAAGTTTGCCGACATCGCCGGCAGCTTCCTGGAATTCGTTGAAGGCGCAGAGCTGATGGCACACAACGCGCCGTTTGACATGGGTTTTATCAACAACGAATTGCATTTAATGGGGTTGCCGCCGTTGCAGAACGAGGTGGTAGATACGCTCAAGATTGCCCGAGAGATGCATCCGGGCAAGAAAAACAGTCTGGATGCCCTGTGTAACCGCTACGAGATAGACAACAAGCATCGCACCTTGCATGGCGCATTGCTGGATACCGAGCTGCTGGCCGAAGTGTTCCTCGCCATGACGCGCGGGCAGGAGAGCCTGCTGGACGATGACGCTGCGCCAGCGATTCGTCGGCCCGCTATTTTGAGTACCGACGCTGCGCGCCCCAAGTTGCGGGTGTTGCAGGCAAGCAGAGCAGAATTGGCCGCACACGCACAACAGTTGGCCGATATAGACAAGGCCAGCAAAGGTGCCTGTCTGTGGTCAAAAATGGAGTCTGCGGCATGAAAAACCGGACGCGCCGTCTGGCGCTTGGAGTGGGGTTTTTTGCGTTGCTGTATGCGTCGGCCTGCGGCTATATGTGGGCGACGCAGAGGGCGCAGGTGTTCGAGCCCACGCCAGACTGGCAAACCACACCAGCACGCATGGGGATGAAATATCAACCCTTGCGCATCCCGGTGGGCAGCGGTGCGGATAGGGGCGAACTGGATGCGTGGTGGGTTCCCGCCGGGCAGTCCAGCGATGATGCCAAGAAAACTGACCTTGATCATAAAGCCAGCCATAATCGTTCCCTCACTCCAGTTCCCCCTTTATCGGAGGGCGAGGGGAACGGTTCGTCGCTACGCGGATTTCGCGTGAATGAGGCGCCGACTGTGCTGTATTTGCACGGCAATTACCGCAACATCGGCAATAATCTGGAACATACCGCGCGTCTGCACCAGCTCGGTTTTAACGTGTTGCTGGCAGATTATCGCGGCTATGGCAAGAGCAGCGGTGGCAAGCCCAGCGAGTCCAAGGTTTACGAGGATGCCGAAGCGGCCTGGCAATACTTGCTCAAACAACGCGCTGCCGATCCCCGCCAAACCTTTATTTACGGACACTCGTTGGGCGGTGCAATCGCCATCAACCTGGCGGTGCATCACCCGGAAGCGGCGGGTTTGATCACCGAAAGCACGTTCACCTCGATGCAGGCTGAGGCCGAAGTCAATTACGGCTTCCTGCCGATAGGCTGGCTGCTCAACCAGCGTTTCGAGTCGCTGCAAAAAGTCCCTGAATTGAAAATCCCCGTGCTGTTCATCCACGGCACCTGGGATAAAAAGATACCCGTCAGTATGGCTAAACAGCTTTACGCCGCCGCACCTCAGCCCAAGACACTGGTGCTGATCGAGGGAGGTGAGCATAACAACAGCGGCGGCATAGGCTGGGTCGAATACCGCGATGCGGTGTCTGCTTTCGTTGCCAAAAACACGCATTGAAGGGGAAAGTAATGCGTATCGCCATCTGTAGCGCACAGTTATACGACAGGCAGTTTTTGTCCGAGGCCAATGCGGATAACGGGCATGAGTTGGTGTTTTTTGAATCGCATCTGTGCGAGGAAACGCGCCAGATGGTGGCGGGATTCCCCGCCGTGTGCGTGTTCGTTAACGATACGTTGAATGCCGCCGTGCTGGCATCTCTGGCCAGTCAAGGCACGCGTCTGATCGCCTTGCGTTGTGCGGGCTTTAATAACGTGGATATTCAGGTCGCGAGCGAGTTGGGCTTGCGCGTGGTGCGCGTCCCCGCCTATTCGCCGCATTCGGTAGCCGAACATTCGGTGGCGCTGATGCTGGCGCTTAACCGGCATGTGCATCGCGCTTACGATCGGGTGCGCAATGGCAATTTTGCGCTGAACGGCTTGTTGGGTTTTGAAATGCGCGGCAAGACGGTCGGCATCGTGGGAACCGGACGCATCGGCACGGCGGTCGCGCAGATACTGCGCGGCTTTGGCTGCCGCCTGATCGCATATGATCCGCAGCGCAATGCGGATTGTGAACAAGTTGAATATGTCACGCTGGAACAGCTTTGTGCGGTCAGCGACATCATTACCCTGCATTGCCCGTTGAACCAGCAAACCCGCCATCTTATTGATGCGGCGGCGGTGGCGTTGATGAAAACCGGCGTGATGCTAATCAATACCAGTCGCGGCGCGGTGGTTGATACGGTGGCGGTGACGGAGGGGCTGAAGTCCTCGAAAATAGGCTATCTCGGCCTGGACGTGTACGAGCAGGAAGGGGATCTGTTTTTTCAGGATTTGTCCGACCAAGTGATAAAAGACGATGTGTTTGAGCGTTTATTGACTTTCCCGAATGTGTTGATTACCGGCCATCAGGGATTTTTTACCGACGAAGCCTTGCGCAGTATTTCGAAAATCACCCTGCAAAATGTCAGTGTGTTCGAACGCGATGGTAACTGTCAAAATGAAGTAACTATGGAATTATTAAGATGAAATCAGATGTAATTATTATCGGTTCGGGCGCGGCAGGCCTGATGTGTGCGTTGCAAGCAGGTCTGCGCGGTCGTTCCGTGGTGCTGCTGGATCACGCCAAAAAACTGGCGGAAAAAATCCGCATTTCGGGCGGCGGACGGTGCAACTTTACCAACCTCAATACCGCTCCCGACAAATTTATTTCCAGCAATCCTCATTTTTGCCGTTCGGCACTGGCGCGTTATTCGCCACAGGATTTCATCGCGCTGGTGAAAAAACACAACCTTGCGTACAGTGAAAAAACGCTGGGGCAGTTGTTTTGCGACGACGGTTCGGATGCCATTATCACCATGCTGCGCGACGAGTGCGATGCGGCGGGCGTGAAACGCTACATGAACTGCGAGATCGAGGAAGTTAAACACACGCCCTATGCACCGGGTGTCGGCAGCGACAAAAAAGCCAAGTTTTATGTCGGCACTTCGCGCGGTGAATTTAACGCGGTGTCGCTGGTGGTTGCCACGGGCGGTCTGTCCATCCCCAAGACTGGCGCAACGCCGTTCGGTTACCAGATCGCCGAACAATTCGGCATTCCCATCGTCAGGCTCAAGGCGGGACTTGTGCCGTTGACCTTCGCGCCGGATGACTGGAAACCCTACGCCGAACTGACCGGGGTTTCCTTTCCCGCCATCGTCACGACTGGCAAGCAATCGTTCCACGAAAACCTGCTGGTCACCCATCGGGGCTTAAGCGGCCCGGTTATTTTGCAAGCCTCTTCCTACTGGCAGCCCGGCACGGCGTTACACCTCAACCTGCTGCCCGATCACGACATGGAAACGGTGCTGGAAGAGCAGAAAGGCAGCAAGAAACTGCTCTCCAATTTCCTCGCGCAATGGTTTCCGAAGAGCTTCGCAGAAGCATGGTGTGTACAAAATAATACTTTTGAAAACAAGCCATTGAATCAATATAATGACAAACAACGTAAAGTCATCGCAGCGCAGTTGCACGACTGGCAGGTCACGCCGTCCGGAACGATGGGCTACGCCAAGGCTGAAGTGACCTGCGGCGGGGTGGATACCCATGCGCTGTCCTCCAAGACCATGGAATGCATCGAAGTACCCGGCTTGTATTTCATCGGCGAGGTCGTGGATGTCACCGGCCAGCTCGGCGGCTACAACTTTCAGTGGGCGTGGTCATCGGGCTACGTCGCAGGACAGGCGGTATAGTCATGGCGCGCCTGTTGATCTCGCCTTCATCCAACCCGTTGCAAAGACTGATCGGGCTGATCGTCACCGCAGCATTGATCGTCCTGGGGCTGATGTTCTCGGTGGTGCTGCTCGCCGTCATCGCTCTCGTCGGCGTGATCGGCGGGGGCTACCTGTGGTGGAAAACCCGCGCCCTGCGCAGGCAGATGCGGCAGATGCAACTGCAACGGATGGACGCAGAGCAGAGTTTCGGCGAAGTGTTCAAGGACGAAGTCTTTGAGGGCGAGATCATCGAGGGTGAAGTGGTGCGCAAGATGGTCAGTATGGATGAAAAGGGTGAACGTTAGCGACGGCGGGGGATTTTCGTCCCAGTGCTTTTTCATGGATATAGCCGTTTCAAGTGCCAGGGGTTTTCATGGCAACTATCGCTATCCTGATGGCTATCAACTGGTAGCAACCGCTGGATAGAAGTTGTTTTGTAGCGGTTGCTGCCTCACTCCCCGCAGAAAACGGCACCCTTGCGGTGTCGTTTTTATTTTTTCTGAGGCAAAACGACCCCTTCAAAACGAGCTACTAGACCAGATTACCTATGCATTCCGGTCTATTGCAGACAATCTAAAACAGGGTGACACTACGGCGTGCG
>JAVHSF010000189.1:0-4970 GCA_036172035.1 Gallionella sp.
CCTTTCGCGGCTTGGACAATGTGCGCGAAATCATGGATGACCCAGATGGTCTGTACCAACAACTGAAACGTGTCGAAGTCAGCATCCCCGCTGATTTACAAACGCAGCGCGATTGGGAAAGTGTTTCGGCAGAACTACTCCAGCATCCGTCTGTGTTGTGCATCGTCAGCCGCCGCGATGACGCGCGCGAGTTGCACCGCCTGATGACTGCATCTGAGAAAGGCAAAAATACCTTGCACCTATCCGCGCTGATGTGCGGCGAACACCGCTCCAGAATCATCCGGTACATCAAGTGGCGGCTCAAGAAAAACAAACCGCTTCGCGTCGTCAGCACGCAATTGGTAGAAGCAGGTGTGGATGTGGACTTCCCCGTGGTGTATCGCGCACTGGCTGGGTTGGATTCGATTGCGCAGGCAGCAGGACGCTGCAACCGAGAAGGCAAACTAAAAGATGCTGAAGGAAATCCCATCAAGGGGGAAGTCGTAGTATTTGTAGCACCGAAACCCGCGCCACCTGGACTGTTACGGCAAGCAGCGCAAATCTCGGTGAGCTTGCTGTCTGGACGCGAAAGCAATGTATTGGGGCGCGATCTTGCCAAACAGTTTTTCGAGCATCTGTATGTGCGTGCGCCGTCGCTGGACAAACACGGCATCCACGAATTGCTCACGCAAGACGCGCGCGAATGCCAGATTCAATTCCGCACCGTAGCGGAAAAATTCAAGCTGATAGACGACAGTGCCTACCACACTATTCTGGTGCGCTATCGTGATGGCAGTGAATTGCTACGCAGATTAGAAATAGAAGGACCACATCGTAATTTGATGCGTAGGCTGCAACGCTATTCGGTGAACATTCCCAAACATGTGTTTGCGCAACTTGAGAAACAAGGTGACGTGCAGGAAAGCAAAAAGCTGCCGGGCATTTTTATTCAAGTGGGCGACACGCTTTATGACAAGTCACTGGGCGTGGTATTTAATGGCGACATCGCACCGAATAACTTAGTGCCATGAAGCGTTGTAGTTGTAGGTTGGGTTAGCAGTTTCACCGCGTAACCCAACATCATTAAAATGGAGCTGTTGGGTTACGCGATAAGGCCGCTAACCCAACCTACGATAATTTCGGTTTGCGTAGTTCAGGGAAGGAAACATGAAGACATTTTGTTTGGAAGTAACAGGTGATTTTGCCTGCTTCACTCGGCCTGAAATGAAGGTGGAGCGCGTCAGCTATGACGTGATAACCCCTTCTGCCGCACGTGCCGTGTTCGAGACTATCTTGTGGAAGCCCGCCATCCAGTGGCGGGTGACAAAAATTGAAGTGTTGAAACCAATCAAGTGGATCACGCTGCGGCGAAACGAGGTGGGCGCGGTGATTTCTTCACGCAATGTGCAGTACGCCATGAACAGCGGCAGCGGCGACCTTGGGCTTTACATCGAAGACGAACGCCAGCAACGTGCGGGGTTATTCCTGCGCGATGTCGCTTACCGCATCCACGCAGGCTTTGAAATGTACGATGCGGCAAAGCACAAGCCCAACTTTCCACATCTCGCCAAACACCGCATCAACGATGCCGACGAACAGCGCGCCGCAGACGAAGCGAATTCTCCCGCTAAATTCCTGAACATGTTCGAGCGTCGCGCCAGTAAAGGCCAATGCGTGAACCAGCCCTATCTCGGTTGTCGCGAGTTCGCCGCCAATTTTCGTTTGGTCAAAGACATTGCCGCCGAACCTGCGCCAATAGCCGACTCGCTGGACTTGGGCTGGATGCTGCACGACATGGACTACAGCAACCTCGCCAGCCCCAGCCCGCGCTTCTTTCGCGCCGAGTTAAAAATGGGCGTACTGGACTTGAACAATGTGGAGGTGCGGGGATGATTCTTCAGGCACTATGCGACTACTACGAGCGCAAGTCGGACTTGCCTCGTCTCGGCTTTGAAACCAAAGCCATTCCGTTTGTGATCGAAATCAATGCTGACGGGCAGTTTGTGCAAATTGAAGACACGCGCACTCTTGAAGGTAAAAAGAAAATTGCGCGCAATTTTGTTGTGCCACAAGGTGAGAAAAAAACCTCCGGTGTTTCTGCAAACTTGCTGTGGGATAACGCCGAATACGTTCTTGGATTACCCGCCCAAGATAAGCTAGAAAAAATACGCAAAGGCAATGATGCGGAGAGAAAAGAAAATGAGTATCGGGAGCGTCTGGTGGAAATGCATCAAGAGTTTATTGAAAACATTCGGGTGTTATCGACAAGCATTGAACAGGAAGAAGCTGGGTTACATGCAGTGCTTAATTTACTGGAATCAGCAAACATCAGCCAGCTAGAAGTCAATCAACACTGGCCTGAAATTATAGAAACCAATCCGACAATCACTTTCAGATTGAATGGCGACAAAGAATTGGTTTGCCAGCGTTCGTCCATCCGAGTTGGGCTTGGAGGAGCAGATGCCGATGCGGAAGAAATTACGTGCCTAATTAGCGGCGAGCATGATAATTTCGAGCGTCTGCACACTGCCATCAAAGGCGTGTGGGGGGCGCAGACCAGTGGCGCAAATATCGTCTCTTTCAACAAGGATGCGTTCAACTCTTTCGGCAAAGCACAAGGTGCTAATGCCCCCGTCGGCAAGCGCGCCGCCTTCGCCTACACCACTTCGCTCAATTATCTGTTGAGCAAGGAGAGTAAGCAGCGCATTCAAGTTGGCGATGCCTCTACTGTGTTCTGGTCGGAAAAACACACTGATCTAGAGGACTCGTTCGCAGACTTGTTCGACGAACCGCCCAAGGATGACCCAGCAAAACAAACACGCGCAATCGAAGCATTGTTCAAAGCACCTCAAGTCGGCGCGCTCGACGACGAAGGCGACAAGACCCGTTTCTTTGTGCTTGGCCTCGCGCCCAATGCCGCGCGCATCAGTGTGCGTTTCTGGCAGGTTGGCACGGTGGCAGAAATGTCGGCGCGGATACACCAGCATTTTGCAGACCTGGAAATGATTCACGCCAGTTTTGAAAAGCCGTATCTCTCGCTGTTCCGTCTGCTGGTTGCCACATCCACACAAGGAAAATCGGAAAACATTCCGCCCAATCTGGCGGGCGAATTCATGCGCGCCATTCTTGCTGGCTTGCCCTACCCGCAAACACTATTGCAAGCCGCTGTGCGCCGCATTCGCGCGGAACGGGAAGTGAATTATCCGCGCGCTGCTCTAATTAAAGCCTGGCTCAATCGGCAGGCACGTTACTCACTGTCACAAGAAAAGGAGATTGCTGTGTCACTCGATGATTCCAACACCAACCCCGGTTACCGCATCGGTCGCCTTTTTGCCGCGCTGGAAAAAATACAAGAAGAGGCAGTGAATCCTAGTGCCACGATTCGCGACCGTTTTTATGGCGCAGCCTCCAGCACGCCTGTCACCGTCTTCTCAAATCTCATGAAGCTGAAAAACCATCACCTCGCAAAATTAGAAGAAGGTCGTAAACGCTATTTTGAAAAAATCATCGGCCAAATCATGGCCGACATCAACGACTTTCCAGCGCATTTGAGCCTTGCCGACCAAGGACGTTTCGCCATCGGTTACTACCACCAACGGCAATTCTTCTTCACAAAATCCGAATCCACATCCACCACTCAAGGAGCATAAACATCATGGCACTGACAAATCGTTACGACTTCGTTTTACTGTTCGATGTGAAAGACGGCAATCCAAACGGCGACCCCGATGCGGGCAATCTGCCGCGCGTGGATGCGGAAACCGGACGCGGCTTGGTGACGGACGTTTGCATCAAGCGAAAAGTACGCAACTTCGTCGGTTTAGTAAAAGGCGAGCAACCCCCATTTGAAATCTACGTCAAGGAAAAAGCGGTACTCAATAACCAGCACAAGCGCGCGTATGTAGGCATCGGCAAAGCAGAGTTACTTGAAGGTGACGATAAAAAACGTAAAGGTGGCGATGCGGTGGATGAAGCAAGACAATGGATGTGCCGCAACTTCTATGACGTGCGCGCATTCGGTGCAGTCATGTCCACCGGCATCAATTGTGGTCAAGTGCGGGGGCCGATTCAACTTACTTTTGCGCGCTCTGTGGATTCTATCGTGGCACTGGAACATTCCATCACCCGCATGGCCGTTGCCACTGAAGCGGAAGCGGAAAAACAATCCGGCGACAACCGCACTATGGGACGCAAGTTCACCGTGCCTTACGGCCTGTATGCCGCACACGGTTTTGTCTCTTCATTCCTCGCCAAGCAAACTGGCTTCGATGAGAACGATTTGGAATTGCTGTGGCAGGCACTGGCGCAAATGTTCGAGCATGACCGCTCTGCTGCGCGCGGCGAGATGACGACGCGCGGGCTGTATGTGTTCAAGCACGACAGTGAACTAGGCAATTCGCCAGCTCATAGTCTGTTCGATCGCATCCAGCCCAAGCTGAAGAATGAAGGTGCTGTTCCGCGTGACTTCGACGATTACACCGTCACAGTAAATGAAGCTGGCTTACCACAAGGTGTCACACTAAAAAGGATAGTCGGGTGAACTGGATTCGCAACTGGTTGATCCCAATTGGCGGCCCGATCACATTGATGCTGATCGTCTTTTTCGCTACCAACATCATCTGGCCGAACAAACTGGATGAAGTTTGGTTACGTCCGGCGGGTTGTGCCGCAGCTCAATCAGTCGGGGCAACAATTACGAAGGTAGAGAGTGGCTGCCACTTGCAAGCGGTATCGGATAGCCGATGGTCTGGATTCACCACGCTCAAACTACCCAACGACAACCGTCTCCGACTTAATAGTTCAGAGGTGTTAGGCATTGCTTACAAAGCACGGTAAGCAAGCTAGTGCCGTCTTATAATGGTCGTAACCGTTAGGAGGGGGAATCATATGCAATACGCTGAAATTATTGCAAGGGAAGCAGACCTGCTTCCCATAGCAAAGCAGGCAGAGGTACTCGATTTCATTCAGTTCCTAAAAGCCAAGCAAGGACG
>JAVHSF010000190.1:0-3488 GCA_036172035.1 Gallionella sp.
GTTCCTTCACCGCATAAATCGCGGGCAGATTGCGCCACGCCCCCCGGATGTCCATGCCGTAACCAAACACGAAACGATCGGGCAATTCCAACCCCACAAAATCCGCCCGTATCGGCTTCGGCTTGCCATGTTGCTTGTCGGCAAACACCGCGCTGTAACAGCGCACCGCCCCCAGTTCCATCACCCGTTGATACAATGCCGCCAGTGTGTGTCCCTGGTCCAGAATATCGTCCACCAGTAACACCGTGCGCCCACGCACCGATTCGCACGGGGCAACTTTCCATTGCATCTCGCCGCCGTGCCGCGCATCGCCATAGCGCGACAGATGGACATAATCGAAATCGAGCGGAAAATTTAACAAAGGCAACAACTGTCCGGAAAACACCACCGCGCCGCCCATTACCGACAGCACCAGCGGATGCGTCTCAGCCAGTTCGTCATTGATTTGTTGCGCGACCTGGTGCAGTGCCGCCCGCATCTGTTCTGCCGTAACCAGCAACTCGGCTTGCTGCAAAATATCGCGGGCGTGCCGAATGGAAACTCTCATATTCGCGCCGACATCCTATTAAAATTTAACAAATTGTTATTGCCCGTTGATTAAAATCAATAATTCGTCTTCATCAAGAACGCTGACATGCAGCGCCAGCGCCTTATCCAGCTTGCTGCCAGCCTCTGCTCCCGCCACCACATAATCCGTTTTTTTGGATACGCTGCCGCTGACCTTGGCACCCAGCGCCTCCAGCCTTTCCTTGGCTTGCTCGCGGGACAGGGTCGGCAGCGTACCGGTCAATACAAAAGTTTTGCCGCTCAACGGCAGGATTTTATCCGCCTGCGACTCGCGCTCGTCCCAGCGCACCCCAAGGCCGCGCAATTGCTCGATAACGCTGCGATTATGGGCTTCCAGGAAAAAATCTACCATACTCTGCGCCACCACGGGTCCCACATCGCGCACCTGTTGCAAACGCTCTGCATCGGCGGCCAGCAGATTATCCAGCGCGCCGAAATGCTGCGCCATATCCTTGGCGGTCGCCTCGCCGACATTGCGGATCCCCAGCGCGAAAATGAAGCGCGCCAGCGTGGTGTGTTTGCTGTGTTCTATCGCGTCAAGCAGATTGATGGCAGACTTTTCGCCCATGCGTTCCAGATTGGCAATGTCCGACACGCCGAGTTTGTAGAGGTCGGCTGGGGTATGCACCAGACCCGCATCCACCAGTTGCTCGACCAGCTTGTCGCCCAGACCGTCTATGTTCATGGCGCGGCGGCTGGCGAAATGCAGCAAGGCCTGCTTGCGCTGCGCGGGACAAAATAGCCCACCGCTACAACGCCAGACCGCCTCGTCTGCCTGGCGCGTGACGTGCGAACCGCATACCGGACACACTTTCGGCATGACGAACTCGCGCGCATCGAGCGGGCGGCGCTCGCGCACCACGCGCGCCACTTCGGGGATTACGTCGCCCGCGCGCCGCACCACGACGGTGTCATTGATGCGCACGTCCTTGCGGCGTATCTCGTCCTCGTTGTGCAGCGTGGCGTTGGTCACCGTCACCCCACCGACGAACACGGGCGCAAGACGCGCCACCGGGGTCAGCGCGCCGGTGCGCCCGACCTGCACCTCTATGTCCAGCAAGGTGGTCATCGCCTCTTCGGCAGGAAACTTGTGCGCGATGGCAAAACGCGGCGCGCGCGCGACAAAGCCCAGCCGCTGTTGCAGCGCGATGTCGTTGACCTTATACACCACGCCATCAATGGCGAAAGGGAGGGCTGCGCGCTTTGCGCCGATCTCGCGGTAAAAATCCAGCAAGCCTTCCACCCCGCTCACCACGCCGCGCTGTCCGGCGACAGGCACGCCCCGTTGCTGCAACCAGGCCATTTGCTGGTCGTGTCGCGCGGGCAAAGCCATCCCCTCACATTGCCCGATAGCGTAGGCGAAGAAACTCAGGCGACGCGAGGCGGTGATGCGCGAATCCAGTTGGCGCAGCGAACCTGCCGCCGCGTTGCGCGGATTGACAAACTCCTTATCCCCCCTGGCGCGCTGCTGCGCATTCAATTTATCGAAATCGCGGTTGAACATCAGCACTTCGCCGCGAACTTCAATATCGGTGACAATTGTTGCCCCGCTGGCATCCTGCAAACGCAAGGGAATGGCGCGCACCGTGCGCAGATTTTCCGTGACATCCTCGCCCGTGCTGCCATCGCCGCGCGTCGCGCCCCGCACGAACACACCCTGACGATAACTCAGATTGATCGCCAGACCGTCAAATTTGGGTTCGACAGCATATTCCACGACCTGTACCCCCAGCGCCTCGCGGATACGCGCATCGAAGGCGCGCACTTCCGCCTCGCTAAAGGCGTTATTGAGCGACAACATCGGCGTGCTATGCCGCACTTCGGCGAAGGATTTGAGCGGCGCGCCCCCCACCCGGCGGGTAGGGGAATCAACGCTCACGAGTTCGGGATGTTGCGCTTCGAGGGCTTGCAGTTCGCGGAACAGCTTGTCGTATTCCGCATCGGGGATGGAAGGTTCATCCTGCACGTAATACAGGTAATTATGCTGTTCGATTTCGGCGCGCAACTGCGCGATGCGCGCGGCGGCATTGTCGCTAAAAAGCCCCATCAGGAGAACAGTCGCAGGGCTTGCGCACTACCCGGCACAAGAGCGTTTTCACGCATTTTCGCTTCGACCCCGACAATCTGTGTGCGGATAGTGTCCAGCCCGGTTTCCGTCAACGGCACGCTGTTATCGTCTACCAGATTCAGCTGCAATTCGCGCCCCAGGAAGTGTGCTATTTTTACCATTAAATCAAATACTTGAGTAGGGTTTTCGACACGCGGCGCATCCAGCAGCAAGGTGAGTCCCGATGCGCTGAAATACTCCAGCGTGTGATGCTGGAAAGGTTTGCCGTCCCTGTTAATCAAGCTAATCAGGCTTTGTCCCTGTGCGTCGAGCAAATGAAACGCCCCGTCCGACTCCAGCGTCATGCCTTGCAAAGCGGCGGCAGCAGAGATTCTTCTGCCATTCAACTGACGATCGCCCGGCGGGATCAGATTGATACCGACCAGCCTGTCCACTTCGGCACAGAAGGCATCCAGCGACTGTGCGGCAAGGTGTGTCGTCTGCACATCAGGAATCGTGGTGTCGGCATGGAGAGCCTCAGCGATACCCGACAGCAGATCGCGGAAATCGCCCAGCTTCGCGACGCTGATTACCCCCCCCCTGTCCACCAGTTGCAGCGCGATACGGAAGTCCGTATAGAGCGTCTGGCTGTCGGCGATCACTCTTTCCCACTGTCCCCCACTCAAAGTCAGCCCGCACACCTGCAGCGGCTTTTTGAAATCGAATTTGCGCTGCCATAAACCATCCAGCGCCGCAGCAGAACTGGCCTCGGCAAGATGCAATTCGACGATGAAATCGCTGCGTGCATCCGGCAAGCGACAGGATTCATTCAGGGTGGCGTTAACGGTGGCAACAGGCAGCGTCTCAACGGGTT
>JAVHSF010000190.1:3588-4964 GCA_036172035.1 Gallionella sp.
GTTCCGGCACTGGCGATTGTTCCGCTGGCTGCCCTGCCGTCTGATTTGGGAATACGGCAGCTCCTTGATACAGCGCATCATCGTGATTCTGGCTGAACGCCGCGCCGAACTTACGGCGGTACTGGCGCTGCTTCCACCAGCCGAACAAATACACCACGACCACCACACCCGAACCGATGGCCAACAAGGCCGCTTGCAATTCACTCATTTTCGAATACCTAAAGATGCGCTCAATGTGTCTGTGCCGCCGGGATTATCTCAAGCCCGCAAAAAAATGGCAAAGTCAAACCAACCCCAATTCCGGCGCACTGATGCCGATACTGGCGACCTCACGCAACGCCCTGAGAAATTCGGGTTGCTCATGCAGTTGATCCAGGCCTGGCGCATGTGACTGACCGCGCATCTGGATGATGCGCGCGCGACTTTGCGGCGGCATGTCCCAACACAGGCCAGCCAACAACTCATCTGCCGATTTTGGGTTATTGCACACCAGCACCATATCGCATCCGGCATTCAGGGCAGCGCTTGCCCGTTGCACGATGCCGCCGGCGACGGTCGCCCCCTCCATGCTCAGGTCGTCGCTGAAAATACAGCCCTCAAAACCCATTTGACCACGCAGGATGTCTTTCAACCAGACGGGCGAAAAGCCCGCCGGACGATTGTCTATTTTTGGATAAATGACATGCGCGGGCATCACTGCCGTCAGCCCAAAGCGGATCATCTGGCGGAAAGGCTGCAAATCACACAGCTCGATGTCCACCAACTCGCGCTCGTCCACCGGAATCGCCAGGTGCGAATCCGCCGCAACAAAACCGTGGCCGGGAAAATGCTTGCCGACGCTATGCATACCGCCCTGTTTTAGCCCCAGCAACAGACTGTGCGCCAGCTCGGCTATCGCCTGCGGATCACGATGAAAAGCCCGATCACCGATCACACAGCTTTGCCCGAAATCCACATCCAGCACTGGCGTAAAACTGAAATCCACACCGCAGCCGCGCAGTTCCGCCGCCAGCACATAACCCGCCTGGTGCGCCAGATGACGCGCGCGCTGCGGATGATCGTCCCAGATTTTACCCAGTTCGCGCATCGGCGGAATCGGCGTAAAACCCTCGCGAAAACGCTGCACCCGCCCGCCCTCGTGATCCACCGCAACCAGCAAAGGCGTGGCGCGCAACGCATGTATCGCTGCACTCAATTCAGATAACTGCGCGGGAGATTCATAATTGCGTTTGAACAAAATCACCCCGCCAACCAGCGGGTGTAACAACCGCGCCTCATCCTGCGCGGTCAGTCGTGTGCCCAGCACATCCAGCATTACCGGCCCCAAGCCCATAAAACATCCCCCATTGGTTAATCAACATCGCGGCGGATTATAA
>JAVHSF010000191.1:0-15819 GCA_036172035.1 Gallionella sp.
GTTTCTTATAATTAAAAAGGTTGTAATATTTTCAACAACTAATTGCGACAGAGCCGATTTTTTCGTATTGCGGTGTCGCGGCTTGCTTGTTTGGAATGACCAAACGGCACCACACCGCTCCTTGCACTGCAAAAAAATCATCCCCGTCGCACTCGTGGAAGAAGTCCGACAGGCTCCTAGCTGAAACCGTGATACGGACGAAGGACAATTAGTCCCTTTCTTCACGCCGCTGCTGACCCTTATCACGCCCTTCGTCGCGACGTTGTTCGCCACCGTCACGCCGCCCGGCATGGTCACCGTCCCGTTGATATTCTCTTGAAGGTTGACGGACAGGCTCATATTGACGGACAGGCTGACGCTCTTCGCCACGGTGTTCTCTATGTTCAACGGGATAGGAATAGCCGCGTTCATATGCGCAACCTGTCGTAACAAATCCTGCAACCACTAAAACAGCAATGCGCTTTTTCATAAAAATTCTCCAAAATTTATTGGGTGCGTCTCTGCAAGCCGCCATCCGGGTACAGGTGACACACCCTTATTTCAATGGTGTGTCACCCCTGCACGCGGTATCTACCCGGCTTCATTCTGCACCGCTTCGAGTGCATCCTTCAGTGTCTCTTCGCGCAGGGCGTTGAGGGCTTTCGAGAGTTTTTCTGCATCTTCCACGAGTGCATCCGGTAAATCCTGCGCCGTGGCATGTCCGATCATGACTGCCGCCGCACCCACCACATTGAGCAACATGGCACGCTCTTGCATGAGCATCTCGACCTCTTCTCCGAGCAATTTAATATCTTGATTATTCATTATTTTTTCCTCAGTGAGTTTTAACGGCGGCAACTGCGAGTGCGCTCATGTTGACAATGCGACGAGGAGTCGCAGTCGTGGTCAGGATATGCGCCGACTTATTGGCACCCAGTAAAATAGCACCGATGGTGAGCCCCTGGCCGCCGGTTACCTTGAGCAAGTTATAGGAAATATTGGCGGCATCCAGATTCGGCATGATGAGCAGGTTGGCTTCGCCTTTCAGACGGGAATCCGGGAAATTGGCGGAACGCACTTCTTCCGACAGGGCTGCATCACCGTGAATTTCGCCTTCCACTTCCATATCCGGCGCTTGTTGTTCCAACAGTTCACGCGCCCTGCCCATCTTGCGGGCAGAAGCATTGTCATGACTACCAAAATTGGAATGCGACAACAGCGCAACTTTGGGTGTCAGACCAAAACGCCGCACTTCTGCAGCTGCCAGCAAAGTCATTTCGGCGATCTGTTCGGCATCCGGCTCCAGATTGACGTGCGTATCGCAGATAAACAGGGTACGACCGGGCAACATCAAAATGTTCATCGCCGCATACACGTTGACACCGGGGCGGTGGCCTATGGTTTGATCTATGAAACGCAAATGATGCAACGGCTCGGCAATCGTGCCGCAAATCATCGCATCGGCTGAATCCATGCGCACCAGCATCGCCGCGATCAGCGTATTGGAACGACGCATTTCGCGCTTGGCGGCTTCCAGCGTGACCCCTTTACGTTGCATCAAGCGATGATATTCGTTGCAATAATCGCGGTAACGCGGGTCATCTTCCGGGTTCACCAATTCAAAATCCACGCCCGGACGGATGCGCAAGCCGAGTTTGGCGATACGCTGTTCGACCACCGACGGGCGACCCACCAGTATCGGTAGCGCCAGCCCATCATCCACCACGGTCTGCACCGCGTGCAACACGCGCGGGTCTTCGCCTTCCGCATAAACCAGACGTTTCGGCGCGCGCTTGGCCGCATCGAACACCGGCTTCATCAACATGCTTGAGCTATCCACAAAAGCCGTCAGTTGCTCGCGATAAGCTGCCATATCGTTAATCGGACGTTCAGCCACGCCGCTGTCCATCGCCGCCTGCGCCACGGCGGGCGCGATACGCAAAATCAGGCGCGGATCAAAGGGTTTGGGAATCAGGTATTCCACGCCAAACGACAGGCTTTCCTCGCCGTACGAGGCCGAACCGCCCAGTTGCTCTTCTTCCGCCAGTTCGGCTATCGCACGAACCGCCGCATGTTTCATTTCCTCATTGATCGTGGTTGCACCGACATCCAGCGCACCACGGAAAATATAAGGGAAGCACAGCGCATTGTTGACCTGGTTTGGATAATCGGAACGCCCGGTCGCCAGAATTGCGTCGGGTCGCGCGGCCTTGGCCAGTTCGGGGGTAATTTCCGGCGTGGGGTTCGCCAGCGCGAAAATCAGCGGATTACCCGCCATCTGCGCGACCATTTCCGGTTTCAGCACCCCGCCCGCAGACAAACCCAGGAACACGTCTGCCCCGACGATGACATCGGCCAGCGTGCGCGCACCCGTCTCTACCGCATAGCGCGCCTTGTTGTCGTCCATCAGCGCGACGCGGCCTTTATAAACCACGCCCTCGATGTCGGTGACGATGGTGTTTTCCATGCGTACGCCCAGGCTGATCAACATATCCAGACACGCCAACGCCGCCGCACCCGCACCGGACACCACCAGTTTGACCCGGGAAATATCCTTGCCGACAACTTTGATTCCGTTCAGTAACGCCGCGCCGACAATAATGGAAGTGCCATGCTGATCGTCGTGAAAAACCGGGATTCTCATCCGCTCGCGCAACTTGCGTTCGATGTAAAAGCACTCCGGTGCCTTGATGTCTTCAAGATTGATGCCGCCAAAGGTCGGCTCCAGCGAGGCGACAATATCCACCAGCTTATCGGGATCGAGTTCGGCGATTTCCAGATCAAACACGTCAATTCCGGCAAATTTCTTGAACAGCACGCCCTTGCCTTCCATCACCGGCTTGGCGGCCAGCGGGCCGATAGCGCCCAAACCGAGTACCGCCGTGCCGTTGCTGATCACCGCCACCAGATTGCCGCGCGCCGTCATATTGCGCACTTCAGCCGGATTTTCGACGATCAGTTCGCAAGCCGCCGCCACGCCGGGCGAATAGGCCAAAGCCAGGTCGCGTTGCGTGAGCATCGGCTTGGTCGCATTAACGGAGATTTTGCCGGCAGGTGACTGGCGGTGATATTGCAGCGCGGCTTCGCGAAAATTCTGGTCCATAACTTTTCCTCTCAATACAAATTGGCCGCGATTATAGCGCAGCACCCTTTACCGCCCCCGATGCAATCAATTTCTTAATATAGCCAGCATCTTTTCCAGCCGTTTCACGGACACGATGACTGGCGTTTTCAACTCCTGCGCAAACAGTGACACGCGCAATTCCTGCAACAGCCAGGCAAATTCCGTGATGCGGGCATCAGGATGGCTTTGCTGCGCCTGGCGCAGTTTCTGCCAGGCTTGTTGCAACGGCTGCAATTGCGCCATGCACTGCGCATCGCGCGCCGGCGTACTGCGCAATTTTTCGATACGCAGGTTGATCGCTTTGAGGTAGCGCGGCAAATGTTGCATCTGTTGATAGGGCGTATCGCGAATAAACTTCCCGTGCATCAACCACTCCAGTTGCGCGCGAATGTCCTGACTGGCCTGATTGTGCGCCTTGATCTGCTGCAAACTTTTTTGCAAGGCATGGTGTTCATTGAGTATGTTGACTAGCAGTCTGGCGAGTTCCTGGGCGATCAGCAGCAGGCGGTTCTTTGCTTCCCTGGCGCGCAGATTGAATGCCGCCTCATTTTTCGGCAACGGCTCACCCAGACAGCAACGCTCAAAAGTCATCGCCAGAATCTGCTGCTGCAATTCCTGCTGCGTGCCGAGCGGCATAAACAACATGCCCAGACGCTGCGCGTCGGGTAGATTTTTCTCCAGATATTTCACCTGTTCTTTCAACAACAGCATGAATAAACGACTTAATCCGCCGCGATGCGCGGCTTGCGCCACCTCGCGTGTGTCGAAAGCGCGTAGCACGACGGCATCCCCTTCGTCTACCAGCGCGTTATACAAAGTAACATTCTGCCCGGCGCGTTTTACCTCGCGAGTCTCTGAAAATTCGCCGAAATCCCATTTGACGTGATGTCGTTCGGTGAACTGCTCGCCCTTGCCCGGCGCTGCGGCAACGATAACCGGAACGACACGCGACGCAAGATCGGCGTGCAGTTGAGCAAAGTTGCGCGACATGCCGAGTTGGCGGCCATGCTCGTCCAGCACACGAAAATTCATCAGCAGATGCGCGGGTAATTGTTCTGGTCTAAAGGCATTCAGCGGCACATCCAGTTGTTTCTGTTCGCGAATGTAACGCGTCAGCGCCAGCAGCAACGGCGTTGTCGTGGCCGGTACTGCCCGACAAAATTCCGCCGCAAATTCGGGCACCGGAACCAGATTGCGACGAATTTTTTGCGGCAGCGTCTTGACCAGTTGCGCGACCTTCTCGGCGAGCAGCCCCGGCACCAGCCACTCGCAACGCGCGGCCGACACCTGGTTGACGAGCGCCAACGGCACGGCGAGAGTGATGCCGTCGTCGTTCTTGCCCGGCGAAAAGTTATAGCTCAAAACGAAGCCGACATTGTCTATTTTTAACTGCGGCGGAAACTGATCGGTAGTGATGCCAGCCGCCTCATGACGCATCAAATCATCTTTTTTCAGATACAACAACTTTGCATCGCTGCGCTCAACCTCCTTGCGCCACGCCTCAAACGTCGCACCATTGTGGATATGCGGGGGAATGCGGCTATCGTAGAACGCAAAGATCAGTTCGTCGTCCACCAGCACATCGGGACGGCGCGACTTGTGTTCCAGCGCCTCGATTTCAGCTATCAGTCTCAGGTTATGCGCGAAAAACGGCGCGCGCGTATCGAATTCTCCGCCGACCAGCGCCTGCCGGATAAAAACCTCGCGCGATTCCGGCACATTCATCGGCCCGTAATGCACACGTTTTTTGGCATTCAACAGCAACCCATGCAGGGTACTGCGCTCGAAAGCCACTACCTGCGCGGGCTTCTTTTCCCAATGCGGGTCGTAATAATGCCGTTTGATCAGGTGTCCGCCGACTTCTTCCAGCCATTCCGGTTCGATACGAGCCACGCAACGCGCATACAGACGATGCGTCTCGATCAACTCGCCCGCCATCACCCATTTACTGCCTTTTTTCGCCAGCACTGAATTAGGCGCAACAAAGAATTTGATACCGCGCGCACCCAGATATTCATTGCTTTCCAGACTTTTCATACCGATATTGCCCAGCAAACCGCACAACAACGCCTTGTGTATCTGCTCGTAACTCGCCGGCAATTCATTGCAACGCATCCCCATCTCGGTGACTTGCGTGTGTAACTGTTGATAGAGTTCGCGCCACTCGCGCAGCCGCAGCGGCGACAGGAAATTTTTGCGACATTCCTCCGCCAGTAAACGGTTGGATTGCTTGTGCGCGAGCGCCTGCTCGAACCAGGCCCAAATTTTTATATATGCCAGAAAATCAGAACGTTCATCCGCAAAACGTTTGTGCGCAGCATCTGCTGCTTCTTGTCGTTCCAGCGGACGATCGCGCGGATCCTGCACCGACAATGCGCTGGCGATAACGAGGATTTCCGTCAGACACTGATATTGCCGTCCCGCCACCAACAGACGTGCAATTTTGGGGTCTAGCGGCAACCGCGCCAATTCACGTCCCAACTGGGTGAGTTGCCGGTTTTCATCTATCGCATTCAATTCCGCCAGCAACTGATAGCCGTCGGCGATCATGCGCGGTGTGGGCGGCTCTATGAATGGAAATTCGGCGATGTCACCCAGCTCCAGCGCGCTCATGCGCAAGATCACGGTAGCCAGTGAAACGCGGAATATCTCCGGGTCGGTGAACTCGTCACGCTGCAAAAAGTCTGCTTCGTCATACAAACGGATGCAAACACCACTCATCACGCGCCCGCAACGCCCTGAACGCTGATTGGCTGCGGCTCTGGAAATCTTCTCGATGTGCAGTTGCTCGACCTTCTGGCGGATGCTGTAACGGTTTACCCGCGCCGAGCCACAATCAATCACATAGCCGATGTTGGGTACTGTTAGCGAGGTTTCGGCTACATTTGTCGCCAATATCACGCGCCGCTTCGCGCCGGTCTTGAACACCTTATCCTGCTCTGCTGCCGACAAGCGAGAGAACAGGGGTAACACCTCAATGCCTTTGGCATGATGACGGCGCAACACCTCAGCCGTGTCGCGTATCTCGCGCTCGCCTGGCAAAAATACCAGCACATCGCCACGCAACCCGCCCGCCGCCAATTCATCCAGCGCGCCGCTCACCGCCTGCGGCACATCCTGCGTACCCGCACCGACCCCGCCGCTACGCGGCGACCCTTCCGCTGCATCGCCTTCATCACTGACTTGCAGTGGGCGATAACGCATTTCCACCGGATAACTGCGACCCGACACTTCGACGACCTCTGCACCGAAATGTCGGGCAAAGCGATCTGCATCCAGCGTGGCAGAGGTAATGATGAGCTTCAGGTCGCGGCGACGCGGTAATAATTGTTTGAGATAACCGAGTAAAAAATCAATGTTGAGCGAGCGTTCATGCGCTTCGTCAATGATGAGCGTGTCGTATTTTTTCAGTAACGGGTCGCTATGTATTTCCGCCAGAAGAATGCCGTCGGTCATCAGCTTGATCACCGTGTCAGCCGCAACCTTGTCGTGAAAACGCACCTTGTAACCGACCAGACCACCCAGTTCAGTCTTCAACTCCACCGCGATGCGTGCCGCGACAGTACGCGCAGCGACCCGTCGCGGCTGAGTGTGACCGATGCATCCCAGCACCCCGCGCCCCAGCGTCAGGCAGATTTTCGGTAATTGCGTCGTCTTGCCAGACCCTGTTTCACCGCAGACGATGACCACCTGATTATCGCGAATCGCGTGCGCCAAATCCTCGCGTCTGGCCACTACGGGCAGATCGTCAGCAAACTCGATTTCAGTCAGGGCATCAAGCCGCGCTTTACGGCGCAGGGCGCTTGGCGGCAACACAGCATTCACAGTTAAATACCTCGCGAAAAGAAAAAAGGGACCAGCACTCGGCTAATCCCTTTTATTTGGTGGGTCGTCACGGACTTGAACCGTGGACCAAAGGATTATGAGTCCTCTGCTCTAACCAACTGAGCTAACGACCCGTAAACTATTAACCTTCGCTGTCCAGGAAGCTTTTCAGCTTCTCGGAGCGCGAAGGGTGACGCAACTTGCGCAACGCCTTGGCCTCAATCTGGCGAATACGTTCACGCGTAACGTCAAACTGCTTGCCCACTTCTTCCAGCGTATGATCGGTGTTCATCTCGATGCCAAAACGCATACGCAAAACTTTGGCCTCACGCTGGGTCAGGCTATCCAGAATATCTGCCGTTGCGCTACGCAAACTCTCATAAACAGCCGCATCAATCGGCACGGTGGTATTGGAATCTTCGATGAAATCGCCCAGATGTGAGTCGTCATCGTCACCGACGGGGGTCTCCATGGAGATCGGCTCTTTAGCGATTTTCAGGATTTTATGGATTTTTTCTTCCGTCATTTCCATCTTTTCGGCCAGCGTCGCCGCATCTGCTTCCATGCCGGTTTCCTGCAAAATCTGGCGCGAGATACGGTTCATCTTGTTGATGGTTTCGATCATATGAACCGGAATACGGATGGTGCGCGCCTGATCTGCGATGGAACGGGTAATGGCCTGACGTATCCACCAGGTTGCGTAGGTCGAAAACTTGTATCCGCGACGATATTCAAACTTGTCTACCGCCTTCATTAGACCAATATTGCCCTCTTGAATTAAATCGAGGAATTGTAAACCGCGATTGGTATATTTCTTGGCAATGGAAATGACCAGACGCAAGTTGGCCTCGATCATGTCGCGCTTGGCGCGGTGTGAGCGTGCTTCGCCGTTCGTCATGCGTCGGTTGATTTCCTTAATGTCAGCTATCGGCAAACCGACCCGGCGCTGTATATCAATCAGGTTTTGCTGCTTTTCCAGCAGGGCGTGTTGATAGCGTTTTAGCGTCACACAATAAGGCTTATCAGCCTTTAGTTCCTGCTCCAGCCAATCCAGGTTAATGGCATTGCCAACAAAACTTTGCAGGAAATGGGCGCGCGGCATTTTGCTCTTGTAAACGCATATATCCTGAATATCGCGCTCATTTTTGCGTATTTCTTCGATCAAATTGCGCATGGTATTGCACAGCGCATCCACCTGCTTGGCAGTAAAACGGAAAGTCATGAAAACTTCGGTGATACCGTCCTGACAGGCATTGTACTGTGCACTACGGTAGCCGTACTTTTCGTAAGCCTTGCCCATCTTGTTGAAGAAATCAGCAATAACAGCAAAAGCCGCCAGCGCTTCCGCCTTTAATTGTGCCAGATTCGCAGCGACAGCAGCGGCAGTTGCGGCAGCGGCGGCCTCTTCATCCAATTCTTCGTCTTCATCTTCATCTTCAAGCGCATCGTCGCCTGACTCTTCTTCGCTATCCTCCGCGCCGTCATCGTCCGAATCATCCTCTTCGTCGGGTTCGCCAACGACAGCATCCGATTCATCGGCAATCTCGACAAAACCATCAATCAACTCATTGATGCGCATTTCGCCATTCTCGATCCTTGCCACCAATGCCAGAATTTCCGCGACGGACACAGGGCAGGCGGAAATTGCCTGAATCATATGGCGTTGACCTTCTTCGATACGCTTGGCAATCGCGATTTCTTTCTCGCGCGTAAGCAAATCAACTGTACCCATTTCACGCATGTACATACGCACTGGATCGGTGGTACGACCAAATTCGGAATCTACTGTAGACAAGGCAGCTTCGGCTTCTTCTGCCGCGTCTTCGTCAGCGGCGGCCGGTGCAGCATCACTCATGATCAAGGTTTCAGCATCTGGCGCAACATCGCACACCGAAATACCCATGTCGTTGATCATGCTTGCAACGCTTTCGATCTGCTCGACCTCGATCATGTCCGGCAAATGGTCATTGATCTCGGCGTAAGTCAGATAACCGCGTTCTTTTCCCAGGATAATCAGCGCCTTGAGACTACTACGGCGCGCATCGGCATCCTCTTCCGGCAAATTTGCTATCGGCCTCTCGACCTTGGCGGTCAGCTTCTTGCTTACTTTTTTCGTGCTTTTTTTAGTCGTTGCCATATTTTTTCCAATTGCGTGAAACCTTTTTCAGGTCGCAGAAAAGCGCTGCATTATACCCGAACCGATCGTTTTTGATTAACCTTTACAAAGGTTTCGACAGCCACGCATCCCGCTCCCGCACGTTACTGAATTCCGCCAGAATACCGATCAAACAGCTCACTTATTAGCCAACACTTCGCTGCGTTGCAGCAAGCGTAAATATTGCTCACGTTCGTTACTACTCATCCCCGACGGCCCACCCTGTGCCGATTCGCGCTGCATGGTTTGAAACTGCTCTCGCCGCCGCCCTTCACTGAGTTTGTTGAGTAACCCGAGGAACTCGCCTTCAACGTCGAAGGTTTCCCCCCAGGCCAACATCTCCGCCTGCGCCAAAGCAATCGCCCGCGCATGAATCGTCCCCTGAAACATCTGCGCCAAGGCGGGGGTACTGATGGCGAAATCAGCTTCGCGCAACGCCGCAAGCACCGCTGTCACCGCTTCGGCATCCTCGCCATCATCCCGCCAGCCATCCGGCATTTCCCTGCCCGACTCAGGACGAGCCAGCAAACATTGCAACAATAAACGATGCACCGGGAAAGCCGCGCGTGCAGCTTTTTTCGAGGATGGGCGCGATGGACGGGCAATCGGCGCAACTTCATACAAGGCTTCCAACTCTGCCTGACTGATACCGGAAAGCGTTGCCACCTCCTTGCGCAACAATAATCCGGCGACAGGTGAAGCAATCGCCGACAATAATGGTTTGGCGCGCTGTATCAACTGGTTGCGCCCTTCCTGGGTGCGCAAATCCAGACCACTACAGATTTCATGCAACAAATAACCCGACAAAGGCATCGCCTCCGCCACACGCTGCTCAAAAACCTCCTTGCCGAATTCCCGGACAAAGCTGTCTGGATCATGTTCGACGGGCAAAAACAGAAAACTGATGCGCTTGCCATCCTGCAAATACGGTAACGCATTTTCCAAAGCGCGCCATGCCGCTTTCTGTCCGGCCTTGTCACCGTCAAAACAAAATACGATCTGTTCAGCCAGACGCAACAATTTTTGTATGTGATGCGGCGTAGTGGCTGTCCCCAATGTTGCAACGGCATAGCCGATGCCGTGTTGCGCCAATGCCACCACATCCATGTAACCTTCGACAACCAACACTCGCTGACCGCCACGTATGAATTTTTGCGCCTGAAACAAACCATATAACTCGCGGCCTTTTTCAAACAAGGGTGTTTCTGGCGAGTTGAGATATTTTGGCTCCCCCTTGTCCAGAACACGTCCGCCAAAGCCTATGACTTGCCCGCGCACATTGATGATGGGGAACATGATGCGGTCGCGGAACCGGTCGTAACGTTTATCGTCATCACCACTGATTACCAGACCCGTTTCTTCAAGCGCTGAATTCCGGTAATCGGGAAAGGCCGCCGCCAGATTTTGCCAGGCATCAGGCGAATAGCCGATGCCGAATTTTGCCGCGATCGCGCCACTCAAACCGCGCCGCTCAAGATAATCAATCGCCCTGCGGGATAGCTTGAGCTGCCCGCAGTAATAACGCGCGGCGACTTGCATCACTTCATATAAATCCGGCGCGACCTTATGCTGGAATTCACCTGCGGTGACGCGTTCATGGGGAACGTCCATCCCCACACTTTGCGCCAACGCTTCGACCGCTTCCACAAATCCCAGACCAAGGTGTTCCATGACAAAACTGATCGCCGTGCCATGTACACCACAACCGAAGCAATGGTAGAACTGTTTGGTCTGACTAACGGTAAATGAAGGAGATTTTTCGTTATGAAAAGGACAGCAGGCGACAAAATTCGCACCCGCTTTTTTCAGGGGTACATAGCGCTCAACAACGTCCACAATATCCAGACGGTTAAGCAAATCCTGAATGAAACTTTTTGGAATCATGTCAGCTTGCTACCTGGGTAATGATCGTTGCCGGAATGCCTGGAGGGATGTCCGAAAAAGCCGCCCTGATTAACAAGCCAGCTATTTGAACCGTATCAATAAAAAAACTATTTGGATAAGTGTGCTTTTATCAGCGCCGAAACTTTGCCCATGTCCGCACGCCCCGCCAGCCGGGATTTGAGCAAGCCCATTACCTTGCCAATATCTTGCAGACCAACCGCCCCAACCGCCGCAATCGCTTCAAGCACAGCAGAACCGACCTCTGCATCACCGAGCTGCTGCGGCATATAGTCTGCCAGCACGCTCATCTCGGCCTTTTCGACATCCGCCAAATCCTGACGACCCGCCGCTTCATACTGACCAATGGAATCACGGCGCTGCTTATTCATCTTTTCGATGATAGACACAACGTCCGCATCCGTCAGTTCGACACGCTCGTCCACTTCGCGCTGTTTGATGGCAGCGAGCAATAGACGAATCGCCGAGAGTCGCGCCACATCCTTGGCGCGCATCGCGACTTTCATGTCATCGGTGATTTGTTTTTTCAGACTCATATATTTTCCAATCAACTACACACCAGACGATGTGCGCCAATCAGAACTCAGTCTTAGTAAAGCTTGGGAGGCAGTGTCTGGCTGCGCAGACGTTTGTAGTGACGCTTAACAGCAGCGGCCAGCTTGCGTTTACGTTCAGCCGTTGGCTTCTCGTAAAATTCGCGTGCGCGCAAATCGGTCAATAGACCCGTTTTTTCCACAGAACGCTTGAAACGACGCATTGCAACTTCAAACGGCTCATTCTCTTTAACACGTACGGTTGTCATCTACAAACTACCTTTAACCTAAAAATTGAGGGCGCGATTCTAGCAAACCCGCCCACGTACCACAACTTATATTTTGCATATTGTGAGTTCCAAGCAGAAATGTCCGCTGGCGCTTACACTCACCCGCTAAAAACAGAGGCGGATATTTTGCAACGACCCATTGATTCAGTGTTATCGCACGGTGATTCTGGCGAATTTTCGTTTACCGACCTGAGCCACGACCACCCTGCCAGCATCAACCACGTCAGCCTTATCGTTCACACGCTCACCGTCCAACTTCACCGCGCCCTGCTGAACCATGCGCGCAGCTTCCGAAGTGCTGCTCACCAGATCGGCTTGCTTTAACAACTGAAGCACGGGGATACTGCCCCCCACCGAAGCCACGCCAATTTCCGGCATATCATCGGGCAACACACCGCGCCGGAATCGCGCTTCAAATTCAGCGAGGGCGGTTTCCGCATCACGGCTCGAATGGAAACGCGTGACAATCTCCTGCGCCATCAGCACCTTGATATCGCGCGGATTACGTCCGCCATTGACCTCTTCCCGCCACACGGCAATTTCATTCATGCTGCGGAAAGACAGCAATTCCAGATAACGCCACATCAACACATCGGAAATAGACATCAACTTGCCGAACATATCTTGCGGCGTGTCGGTGATGCCAACGTAATTACCCATGGACTTGGACATCTTGTTCACGCCATCCAACCCTTCCAGCAGCGGCATAGTCAGGATGCACTGAGTGGGCTGACCATAATGCCTTTGCAACTCGCGCCCCATCAGCAGGTTAAACTTTTGGTCGGTTCCGCCCAACTCCATATCCGCCTTCAACGCGACAGAATCATAGCCTTGCACCAATGGATAAATAAATTCATGTATCGCAATCGGCTGGTTACTCTTGTAACGCTTGGAAAAATCATCGCGTTCCAGCATCTGCGCGACGGTATGCGTTGCAGCCAGCCTGATCAAATCAACCGCGCTGAATTTATCCATCCAGGTCGAATTGAACACGATCTCGGTTTTTTCAGGATCCAGCACTTTGAATACTTGCTCCCGATAGGATTGAGCATTCTCGATAACCTGCTCGCGCGTCAACGGGGGACGAGTCGCATTTTTCCCGGTTGGATCGCCGATCATCCCGGTAAAGTCACCGATCAAAAACAAGGCATGATGCCCGAGATCCTGCAACTGGCGCAGCTTGTTGAGCAATACCGTATGCCCCAAATGCAAATCAGGAGCAGTCGGGTCAAATCCCGCTTTGATGCGCAGTGGGCGACCTAATGCCAACTTCTGCTTTAACTCGCCCTCTATCAGCAACTCATCTGCGCCGCGCTTGATTAAATCCAGCGATTCTTTTTGTATTGTCTCATTCATCATTTTTCAATTTCAACTCTGGAAATTTATTACCGTTCGTCCTTGCCCAACTACCGCTTGTCGGGTAGCGTGTTCCATTCAATTTTTTCCCCCGCCTATTGTCGGTTTGGCTTTGATGGGAGGGCTGTTTCTGTTAAAGTTCGCCCCAATTCAAAAGCAGCACGTTTTTAGCAGCGCCACAATAGAGATTCGGAGACGCGAATGTTAACGCAAAACATGATCAACCAAGAGCGCAAAAACAAATTACGCTGGTTTGTTACCATTTCCACCCTGCCATTGCTGGGTGTGGTAACCGCCTTCGGGCTTGTTCCAACCAGCGATCTTGGCCTGAATACCGGCAAAATTTCAATCGAGGAAGTCGCTTTACCAGGCAACCTTCCTGCCCAAACCGCTTTCACAACCTTCTGGCGCACCGAACGCACACAATCCGGCGATACTGTCGCCGACCTGATGCAAAGGCTCAACATCAAAGACGCTGCCGCCAGCGACTATTTGCGCAATAGTGCAGACTCCAAGTCTTTCCGCAAGTTATCGTCCGGCAAGGAAGTGCAAGCCGAGACAGACGCAACAGGAGCGTTGATTTCCCTGCGCTATCTGGGCGATCAAGGCTCGCAAATCGTCATCAAAAAACAAGGCGATCACTTTGCTGCTGAAACGGTCGCAGCGCGACTGGAAAAACGCCTGTTCGTGCGTACAGGCGAAATCAAGACCAGCTTATACGAAGCCACCGATGCTGCCGGAATGCCTGAATCTGCCGCCAACCAATTGACCGAGATTTTCAACGGCGACATAGATTTCCACCATGACCTGACACGCGGCGATAAGTTTACTGCCGTGTATGAAATGACCTACAGCAACGGCGCTCTGGTCAGCGCCGGAAAAATTCAGGCCGCCGAATTCATCAATCGGGGTCAAGTTTACCGTGCCGTGCTTTTCTCCAACGATGGCAAACATAGCGACTATTACACCCCTGAAGGCAATAGCCTGAAGAAGGCATTTTTGCGCTCTCCCATCGCTTTTTCTCGCGTCAGTTCCGGCTTCACCAGCGCACGCTTTCATCCTGTGCTGAATCAATGGCGCGCGCACAAAGGCACAGATTTCGCCGCCGCGATGGGTACGCCCATCAAAGCAACCGCGAATGGTGTCGTGTCTTTTGCCGGCCGGCAAAACGGCTATGGCAACCTCGTCGTACTGAAGCATTCCAATAGTGTTTCGACTGCATATGGTCACATGTCACGCTTCGCCAAAGACGTGCGCAACGGCAAACGCGTGGCACAAGGTGAAGTGATCGGCTATGTGGGTCAAACAGGTTATGCAACCGGACCACATTGCCACTACGAATACAGAATCAATGGCCAACAGCATGATCCGTTGCGTGTCGCGTTGCCCAATACGCAACCCATTACTTCTGCCAGCAAAACCAAATTCAAAGCATTGGCCAATAATTTCACCGCGCGCCTGAACCAGTTGCGCAATACCAACCTCGCCAAACTCGATTAGTTATCGTTGATGGCATACCACGAGCAACAGTCCGGGTTGTATATCGGACTGATGTCAGGAACCAGCTTGGACGGCATTGATGCCGTCCTTGTTGCTTTTGACCACCCCAGCCACACGCCGGCAAACCTCATCAGCAAGTTTTATCTGCCTTACGCCGACACCCTGAAGCAGGCGATATTGGACTTGCATAAGCCTGCTCATAACGAATTGCATCAAACTCAGCTCGCAGCCAACCAACTGGCAAGGCAGTACGCACTGGTCATCCATTCGCTGCTCGCACAAACGCCCTACTCGCCTCAAGAGATACTGGCGATAGGCTGTCACGGCCAGACCATCCGCCACTGTCCCGAACACGGCTACACCCTGCAAATCGGCAATGCCGCCCTGCTGGCAGAATTAACAGGCATCACGGTCATCAGCGATTTTCGCAGCCGCGACATCGCCGCAGGCGGACAAGGTGCACCGCTGGTTCCCGCCTTTCATGACAAGATAATGCGCGCCCCCGACATCCATCGCGTCATCGTCAACATTGGCGGCATCAGCAACCTGACCAACCTGCCTCCCGGCGAAGCCACTTCCGGCTTCGACTGCGGCCCCGGCAACCTGCTGATGGATGCATGGTGCGTGCAACATCAAGGCCTGCCCTACGACGCTGGCGGCGCATGGGCTGCTACTGGAAATGTGCTGCCAAAACTGTTGGACAGAATGCTGTCCGAGCCATTCTTTGCCCTGCGCCCCCCCAGAAGTAGCGGGCGCGACCTGTTCAACATGGCATGGCTGGCGGAAAAACTTGAAGGCGGCGAATCTGCGGCAGATGTACAAGCTACCTTGGCCGAATTGACCGCATTGACCATTGCGGATGCGATCCAACTCCACTGCGTTGGCGCACAGGAAATCTATCTGTGTGGCGGTGGCGCGCACAACCTGACCCTGCTCAAGCGGCTCGCCGAACTGCTGCCTGACAGCACCGTGCAAACCACGGATGCGCTGGGGGTCAGCTGCGATTATCTGGAAGCGATCGCCTTCGCCTGGCTGGCACAGCAAAACAGGCTGGGCATTCCCGCCAACTTGCCCGTCGTCACCGGTGCCAGACACCCCTGTGTGCTTGGTGCGGCTTACCCGGCCTAACACCAGGATTGAGGATAGCCTGCACGA